>NZ_JAFAGS010000168.1 GCF_019237635.1 Pluralibacter sp. | reverse complement strand
GACTGCGGCACGCAAACCCTTCATGGCGTAGCGGACGTCGCGGCCATCATGCAAACACTCTGACAGCAGGAAGGCTGGCATGCCAAACAGGTGGATTTAGGCAGTGCCGTGGGTCCTGGCGTCTTTGTCACCACCCAGCCGCAGACGGCGCGGTTCGACGTCCTGCTGGTCGGCCATCTTGATACTGTGTTCCCAGCGGGCACCGTGGCCGAGCGCCCGATGAGCCGCGACGAAAACCGTCTGTACGGCCCCGGCGTCGCGGACATGAAAAGCGGTCTGCTGAATATCCTGTGGGCGATGCGGACACTGCCTGCGGAACATCGCCAGCGGCTGGCTATCGCGGTGGCCATGAACCCGGACGAAGAGACTGGCAGCGTCCACTCCCACCGGTGGATTTGCGAACTGGCGAAGCGCTCGAACTGCGTGCTGGTCTGCGAAGCCGCCCGGGCGGACGGCTCGCTGGTGAACGCGCGCAAAGGCATGGCGGGATTCCATCTGGAGTTTACCGGCGTCGCCGCCCATGCGGGTAACGAACCGGAAAAAGCGCGCGCCGAACTGGACGTACGTTTCTGGGAGAATGCGGAGTATGACCGTATCCACCAGGCGCTGATTGCGCTCTGCGAAAAGGGTTTTCTCGACGGTGTATCGACGACCTTGACCAGGGTCCATCACAAACCGGCGATGGCCGCCAGCGACGCCACCCGGGCGCTGATGCAGCAGGTGGAGCAGGCAGGAAAAGAGGAAGGCATTCCCGTTACGTGGCAGGCCGTGGGCGGCGGCAGCGACGCCAACCATACGGCGGCGCTGGGGATCCCGACACTCGACGGACTGGGGCCGGTCGGCGCAGGCTTCCATAGCCCGACGGAGTGGCTGGATATCGCGTCGATTGAACCGCGAATCCGCCTGTTGCGCCGGGTTATTTCAATGCTGTAAGCATCTCCTCGCCCCGATGTTAAAACGCTGAGGAATCATCTGGCACCCCAGAAATATTCCTCAGCATATTATTTCCAGCAATAACATGTTGCCCAAACATTTTCATAATATTTGGGCAACATTCACTTAATACTTAGAAAGTATATTTCACACCCAAACGGAATCGCATTTCCATATCATCATCGTCATGGTTTGCGTTGTAGCGCGGTACATAACCAATTTCTGTATATGGCGTCCAGTTCTTATCGACCTGATAGCTGGCAACAACGTTATAAAGCAAGTAGTTATGTTCACCTTTATAATCATCATAATCGGTGATTCGATATTCTAAATCACCAATAACGCGCCATTTTTCACCGGTGTAGCCAAATTCCCAGTTGAATTGATGGAAGCGTTTGTTATCGACAGATGGATCTTCACTAATCTGAACGCCTGGACGCCAGCGGAATGTGGTCAGCCATGAATCAGAGATTTTATATATGGCTTTAATCTGGACACGATAGCCCATATAGGTATCACCGATATCCAGGTTAACCGCAGGGGCAAGCGTTAAATTGTCGCTCATTTTAAAATTGCGACCAAATTCCCATTCACTACCATTACCGCTGTAATGGCCGTTACCTTCTTTGAAACCATCGCTCTGCGTGGTGCTCCCTTCGGCAACTCGGCCTTCCACACTCGCAAAATAGCCCGAATCGGTGGTGTGACCTATTTTCAGACGGTCAGCATTGGTCTGGCTTTCTGCTTTGTATTCATGACGATAATCAAGCGTCACTGCCCCTGATGTAAATGGAACTAATAGCGCTGCAATCACACTTAGTTTAAAAATATTCAACATTTGATTTTTTACCAATTTGTTATGTATTTGTTGGTTAATAACACATATTCAAGGCACATCCGCAATAATAATCGAATTAATATTTACAGGTTGTCATTACATTATTCATTTAAAAAAAAACATCTGACAAGGATCACACACCAATCACTCAAGTAGCGACCAAAACAAAAATCCAACTAAAATAAAACAATGTTTCATGAAAATAATAAGAAAGACAATAACATCATCAAAGACCTATACAAGCCAGGAATGCTTTTGTGAGTTTTGTGAGGCTGTTTCCCTAGAAATATTCACCACAAGGATATATCACCATGTCTAAAAATAAACTTAAGTCGTTATTCCTCATGACCGCATTAGGGTTATCGGTTGGGCAAAGTTTTGCTTCGACGACCCTGAATGTGTGGATCCGCGCCAGTAATGATTCAAAAAATATCTACAAAAATGAAGCGGAAGCGTTTGAAAAGAAAACAGGAATTAAAATTGAGTATTTCAACGCAACCACCGATTTTGAGCAACGACTGGCCCGTGCCGCCGCAGGTAATGCGCTGCCGGACCTGATCTTTAACGATGCAACCTCACTGGGGCAGTTCATCAAACTGGGCATTGCCGAGGAGATTGACCCTAAATCCATCGCTGGCGGCGACCAGCTTTTCCCGACCGCCTGGGAAAGTACCCGCAGCAACGATGGGAAGTATTACGGCGTTCCCACCTCAGCTCAGACATTTGCGTTGTTTGTTCGTAAGGACTGGCGCGAGAAGCTGGGCTTACCTCAGCCCAAAACCTGGAATGACGTGCTGACGCTGGCCAAAGCCTTCACCACTCAGGATCCAGACGGCAACGGTAAAAACGACACCTACGGTTTCATCGTACCGGCGTCGACGACGCGCGGTTACGCGAGTTGGTTTATGAGCAGCTTTATCTGGCAAGCTGGCGGGGACTACGTCTCCCAGCACGACGGTAAGTTTACCGCGACAGTAAACACACCGCAGGTCGCCGAGGCGATGAAGTTTGTGCGCACGATGATGTGTGAAAAAGTCACACAGCCAGGGGCTATCAACGCCACAACTGCGGATGTCATCCCGTCATTCCGCTCAGGTCAAAGCGGTATGTTCTATACCGGCCCTTATCACATTGCCCTTTTCGACAAAGACCCAGGCAAAGACAAATTCGAAATTGTCACGCTGCAAGGCCCGGCAAGCTCCGCCACACTGGCTGAAGGCACGACCGTGTTTTTAATGAAAAGCAGCCAGCAAAAAGAGGCCGCCCGGAAATTTATCGAATTCATGATTTCCAAAGAGGGACAGGAAATTGGCATGGGTAAAGGCACCACACATATTCCTGTCGTCCGGCTGTCAGTCAACCAGAGCGTTGATGTGAAAGACGTTTACCAGGATGAGCGCTGGGCCGCCTTCGCGGCAATGTATAACGACCAGGGACGCTATGTGCCGCAAGTACCAAACTGGACGCCAATACGTCAAGTCACCGCAGATGGATTTAATCGCATTTTCGCCGACTGCAATAGCGATATCGCAACCGAACTGGAGACGATTAACGGCAAAGTGAATACCGAGCTGGAAAAACAAAACGTACTGGCGAAGTGAGGCGTTGATTGATGACCCATGACGTAACTAAAAACGCTCCGGTAAACGGAGCGTCTTCAACAACACGCGCAGGTTGGTTAACCGTCAACCATAAACGGGCGCTGATCCCCTGGTTGTTCCTCGCCCCAGCGCTGGTGATTTTCACCTGGTTCAAATTCATCCCGATGATTCAGGGATTGATCATGAGCTTCTATAAGGTGAATTTCAATCAGCCCAACGAATGGGTGGGATTAGAAAACTTCGCGCGCGCGTTTGCCGATGCAGAACTGCATGGCGCGGTGGTCAACACCTTCCTCTATGTGCTGGTCACCATGTTTGCCGCAGCGATTCTGGCATTTTTCCTTGCCATGCTGCTGGAAGGCCCCGCCCGGCATTTACGTTTTATCCGTACCGCCATTTTTCTGCCTGCGGTAACCAGTGCGGCGATCGTCGCCGAAATGTGGCGCATCCTGTTCAACCCCACGCCGAACGGAGTGGTAAACCATATCCTCAGCTGGTTCGGCGTTGCCGATCAGGGGTTCCTCGCCAGTAACGACCAGGCGTTGTGGGTGATCATGCTGCTGCATATCTGGAAAGCGGTGCCTTACAACATGGTGATTTTCATTGCCGGTCTGGCGGGCATTAGTCGCGACCTGTATGACGCGGCCAATGTGGATGGCGCGAACTGGTGGAGCCGTCTGCGCTACGTCACGTTACCAGGCATGATCCCAGCCCTGTCCGTCGTATTGATGTTGTCATTTATTCGTGGTTTCCGCGTGTTTGCGGAAGTTTATGCAACCACCGGCGGCGGTCCGTCCGGCTCCACGGAAATGATCATGACCCACATCTATAAACTGGGCTTCGAACAGTTCGATTACGGTTACGCTTCGGCGGTCTCGTTCCTGCTGTTTGCCTTTACGGTGATTCTGACGATGTGTCATCTCACCCTGAAAAAACGTATCGCGCGTTACTAAGGAGCCGCTATGTTAAGTCAACGTTGGGATACCCTCGGACGCTGGTGCATTTACGCGCTGCTATTCATTGTCTTTGTCGGGCCGTTCTGGGGGATTATCGCCACCGCATTCAGCGCCGCGCCGGTCAAACCCGGCGAACTGCTGGCCTGGCCGCAAGAGTTTTCATTCAGCAACTTTATCTTCGCCTGGAACGATATTGGCGTCTGGCAGTATTTGCTCAACTCAGTCATTGTGGTTTTTTTCGGCACCATTTTGCAAGTTTCAGTAAGCGCCCTGGCGGCTTATGCGCTGGCACGCAAAAAGTTTCGCGGCGTGGCGCTGGTGAGCTTAATCATCCTGTCGACCATGATGCTCCCTGAAGAGGTTATCGCCATTCCGTTGTATATGGTCATCAACTGGAAACTCCCGCTGCTGGATGCCTCCATCTATAACAGCTACCTGGGGATGATTTTACCGGTGGTGGGTTGGGCGTTCTCCATTTTCGTATTGACCGAGTTTATGTCCGCTATCCCAAAAGAACTGGAGGAAGCGGCGCGTATCGACGGTTGTAATGAATGGCAAATCTTTTTCCACGTCATCCTGCCATTGGTGAAACCTGCGCTGGGCACGGTGGTCACCTTCGGGTTCATCATGATTTGGGATCAGTACCTGCTCCCGCTCATTGTCGTGAACCACGATAGCCTGAATACGATCCCGGTGATCCTCAGCACACTGCGTACTGATGAAAGCATCACCCCCAATATTTTTATTGCTATTACGCTTCTGGCCATGCTGCCCAGCATCATCGTCTATCTCGGTCTGCAAAAACATTTCAACCGCGGCATCATGTCCGGTGCGGTTAAAGGATAAGGAGTTATTATGGGATCCGTTGTACTGAACAATGTCCGCAAATCTTACGGCGATGTGCATGTCATCAAAGATGTGTCGCTGACCATCCCCGACGGTGAGTTTTGTGTTCTGGTCGGCCCAAGCGGCTGCGGTAAATCGACACTGCTGCGCATGATAGCCGGGCTGGAAGCGATCTCTGGCGGGGAAGTCCATATTAATGAACGTAATGTCACCGACGTAGAACCTAAACTGCGCGACATCGCGATGGTGTTCCAGAGCTATGCGCTCTATCCCCAGATGACCGTTCGGGAAAACATGGGTTTTGCCCTGAAGATGGCCAAATTGCCGAAGCAGGAGATCGACAATAAAGTCACCGAAGCCGCGTCGCTATTGGGTCTCGGGCCACTGCTCGACCGGTTACCGAAAGATCTCTCCGGCGGTCAGCGTCAGCGTGTGGCCATGGGCCGCGCCATTGTCCGTAAGCCGCAGGTGTTCTTGTTTGATGAACCGTTGTCCAACCTGGATGCCAAACTGCGTACTCAGGTACGCGGCGAGATCCGCGAACTGCACCAGCGGTTAAAAACAACATCGGTGTATGTCACCCATGACCAGATAGAAGCCATGACCATGGGGCAGATGATTGTCGTACTGCGCGACGGACGCATTGAACAGTCTGGCACGCCGTTAGAACTGTATGATAAACCGGCAAATCTGTTTGTCGCCGGATTCATCGGCTCACCGGAAATCAACCAAATCCCGGGGGAGATTGTCCTCAACAACACCCATGCCAGCTTGCTGCTGAAAGATGGTTCCCTGCTGACGCTGCCGCCGAACCTGCAGGTTACGCACGGACAAAAGGTGGTGTATGCCATTCGCCCGGAACAGGTCAACGTGGTGAATGACGCGCAGGATGATGCCCTGTCGGCAACCATTACCGCCATCGAAAATACCGGTTCAGACATGCAGATTTTCTGTCAAACCGGTGGGGGCGCATTTACCTCGGTATTTAAACAGCGCCTGGCGTTGCAGGAAGGTGAAACCATCTGGCTGCAACCACGCTTAGCCGGTGTACATGTCTTTGATGCGGATACCGGGATGCGAATTACCGCTCAGGAGGCGTGAACCCGTGACGATGAAGCTCTATACACTGGATGAACGCTGCCTGGAAAATGCCCTGAATGCGTTGCGTCAGCCGTTGTCTCCCCTGCAGCAGGCGCTGAAACGCTTGCTGGCGGAGGCCGAGGCCGCTTATCAGGCGCCGCCAGAGAGCGTCGTCCATAAAACGCTGCGCCCCGCCAGTGGCGATGCACATGACTATTTCAGTCTTGGCACCTACTGGTGGCCAGACCCACGGCAACCCGACGGGTTACCGTATGTTCGGCGCGACGGACACACCAACCCGCAATGTGAAAGCGACGACACCGATACCACCCGCCTGGTCCGCATGTGTGAACGCTGTCTGACCCTGGGGCTGGCCTGGTATTTTACCGACCAGATAAAGTATGCCCAGGCGGCGGCGAAGCAAATCCGCTGCTGGTTTCTGGATGCCGACACGCGGATGAACCCTCACCTCAATTATGGGCAGGCGATCCCGGGGATTGTCTCTGGACGCGGCACCGGGCTGATTGATACGCGGCTGATGTGGATGGTCATCGATACGATTGGTCTTATCGAAGACACGCAGGTGCTGGATACCGAAGAGATTATCGGCCTGCGCCAGTGGTTTGGCGATTTCAATCACTGGATGTATGACAGCGAGATTGGTCACGCGGAGTATGTCTGGCATAACAACCACGGCACCTGGTACGATGCGCAACGCGTCGTCAACGCGTTATTCTGCGGCGACAACGCGCTGGCGTTGCGCGTGATTGAGCAGGGAATGACGCAACGGATGGCGGCGCAAATCGATCGGGACGGGAAACAGACAATGGAGCTGGAACGGACCATGCCGTTCCACTATGCCTTGTTCAATCTGGAAGCCCATCTGTTGCTCAACCGCTATGCCGAGCACGTGGCGTTTGATCGCTGGAACACATTGCGCGACGATCGTGGCGTGAAAAAAGGCGTCGATTACCTGCTGCCGTTTATTCGCGAACCGCAGCGCTGGCCCTACAGCGATTTAAAAGGCATCGTCTGGGACAGCGCATTACGCGTGCTATTACAGTCCGCGCGCGGCTGGTCAACCGCCGCGGACCGTTATTACCAGGCGCTGACCGCGTTCCCGCAGGAAACGGATAACCTGAAGGAACGGCTGATGTGGTGTACGGCGATCGGCAGGGCTTAACGCCTCATCCCAGCACCATGGTGCTCAACCGGCAGGTGCAGCAGCGCCGTGCCTGCTCGTCGAACACCACAATCTCCCAACTTTGCTGTTGTTTACCCAGGTGCAGCGGCTGGCAGACGCCGCGCACTTTTCCCAGCGATACCGCGCGATGATGGGTCGCGTTAAGCTCGGTTCCCACCACGCACTGGCCGTCGCGGGTCATCAGATAACCCGCCATCGACCCCAGCGTTTCCGCCAGCGCCGCCGACGCGCCGCCGTGCAGCAGACCAAACGGCTGGAGTGTGCGCGTATCTACCGGCATCTCCGCCTCCAGCGTGTCATCGCCAAGCCGCGTATAGACGATGCCGAGATGCGCCACCAGGGTGCTGCGGCTGGTGGCATTAAGTTCCTCAAGGCTGAGGTGTCGTTTCCAGATAATCTATGCCCCCAGCGTCGAGCCGCCATCGACCACGATATCCTGCAAGGTGATATGGCTTGCCGCATCGGACGCCAGAAACAGTATCGTACTGGCTATCTCCTGCGGACGGGCGATTTTTCCCAGCGGGATCCCCAGCTTAAACTGTTCGCCAACGCCGCGAATGCGCCGCTGTTCGGCGTCGCTGCGGGTCCACAGCATGCGCTGCATGTCGGTATCGGTGGAGCCGGGCGACACCAGGTTACAGCGCACGCCGCTGCTCGCCAGCTCCAGTCCCACCGTCAGCGCCAGGCTCTTCAGCGCCGCCTTCGAGGCGCCATACGCGCTCATGCCGATACGCGGCGTGTGCGCGGCATCGGACGCCACCGTCACGATGGCCCCGCCCTGCTGCTGGCGAAAATGCGCCATGGTCTGCTGGAACAGATTAAACGCGCCGCCGACGTTCACGGCAAAAGTCTGCTGCCACGCCTCCGGACTTAGCGCATCGGTCGCGCCCATGTGTAAAATGCCCGCCGCGTTAACCAGTACGTCGAGGCGCGCATCCGCCTGCAAGCGGCGCCCGCAAACGTCGGCCACCTGGCAGGCGCTGGCGATGTCCAGCACCTCGGTGGTAAACGGGTAGTCCGCCTGTTCAAAGGCCAGGTCGAACCCCACCACTTCGGCCCCGCCATCGACAAACGCCAGCGCGGCGGCATAGCCGATGCCCTTACCGGCGCCGGTCACCCAGACGGTTTTACCGCGAAAATCGAACCCCGCCATCATTTCACCTCACGCGAGATCAGGGTCCACCACGCATCGAGGGTCGGGTTCTTCGCCAGCATCACGAAATCGATATCGCCGTGCACCTTACGCCAGCGCGCCGCCAGCGCCATCATACGTACTGAATCCAGACCGTAGTCCACCAGGTTTTCATCATCCAGCGGCTCATCGGACTCATCCAGCAGCGGCAGGATCAGCGCGCGCAGCGCCGCTTTCGACCCCGGCAGCGGCAGCAGTTCGTCGGTCATCATCACCCGCCCGCTGCGTCCGGCCACATAGTTCAGCGACATCAGGTGCTCTTCGCGGCTGAAATCCGCCAGCGCGTCGGCGACAAAGAACGGTTTAATATCGCGCATAAAGGCGTCTGTCGCAGTGGTCATACAGCCGATATGGGCATACACCCCGGTAATTACCAGCTGGTTGCGGCCGGTCTCTTTCAGCGCCTGCTCCAGCGGCGAACGGTGAAACGCGCTGTAGCGCCATTTCACCAGTACGGTATCCGCTTCATCTGGCGCCAGCGCCGCGATAATACGCTGCTGCTCCGGCGAACGCGTCAGCCCCGGTCCCCACATGTCGTTCAGCAGCGCGCGATCGTCATCGCTCTGCTCCTTCGGCTGCGCGGTGTAATACACCGGGATATTGTGCTGTTTGGCGTAGTGGCGCAGCGCGGCGATATTGGCGACCACGGTCTCCATCATCGGGCTGTTGTCGCCCCAGAAATTAAGGAAATACTCCTGCATATCGTGGATCAGCAGCGCCGCCCGCGCGGGTTCAAACGGCCAGCTCACCTTGTTCGCCGGAAGATCCGCCGCGGTCGGCAGCGCATAGGCCTGCAGTTTTGGAATTGCCATACTCTCTTCTCCTTCAGGCCAGCGGGCGCTCAGCCAACCACTGACGCAGTTTTTTCTTATCCACTTTTCCGACCGGCGTCAGCGGCAGCGCGTCGACGCACTCCACCCGATCCGGCAACTTAAATTCCGCCACGCCCTGCTCGCGCAGGAACCGGCGTACGGCAACCGCGCGCAGCGGCGCATTCACCACCAGATATGCGCAGCTTTTTTCGCCCAGCAGGCTATCCTCCATGCTCACCAGCGCCGCATGGATCACCGCTGCATGGCGCAGCAGCAGGTTTTCCACCTCTTCAGCGGCAATCTTCTCGCCGCCGCGGTTAATCTGATCTTTCTCGCGCCCCTGCACGGTGATATAGCCATCTTCATCAATAGAAATCAGGTCGCCGGAGCAGTAAAACCCGTCGGCGTTAAACGCGCTGGCGTTATGCGCCGGGCTTTTGTAATAGCCGCGGAAGGTGTACGGTCCGCGAGTCATCAGACGCCCCACCTCGCCGCGCGGTAGCGGTTCGCCGTTTTCATCGGCGACCCACACCTCATCATCCGGGCTCATCGGACAGCCCTGGGTGTTAATAATGCGCGCCAGCGGATCGTCGAGCCGGGTGTAGTTCACCAGCCCTTCGGCCATACCGAAAACCTGCTGCAGCTGGCAGCCGATCTCCGCAGGGATCCGCGCGGCAAGGCTTGCCGACAGGCGCGCTCCCCCGACCTGCAGCAGCCTGAGCGAGCGCAACGGCGCATTGCCGCCGCCCTCCTCAATTGCCTGTAGCCACAGGCTGACGGCGGGCGGCACCAGCGCGGTGACGGTTAGCTGGTGCTGTTCAATCAGCGGGAAGCATAACGTAGCGCTCGGGTCGGAAGCCAGCACCACCCGGCCACCGGCGAGAAACACCCCCAGCGCGCCAGGCGAACTCATCGGATAGTTGTGCGCCGCCGGCAGCGCGCACAGATAGCGGGTATCCGGGCTGAAGGCGCAAATCTCATTGCTGCGGCGAATGCTGTAGTAGTAATCGTTGTGTGTACGGGGAATAAGCTTCGGCGTCCCGGTGCTACCGCCGGAGAGCTGGAAAAACGCCACGTCATCGGCCGGTGACGGCGTGGCGATAAAATTGTCAGCCGGGCGCGCGATCGCCGCCGCCAGGCTCTGCTCGCCGTCGTCGTTGCGCAGCAGTACCGCGCGGACGCTGCGGTGTTCAGCCATAAAGTCATTCAGAAACACATCATCGGCAAACAGCGCGTGGGTCCGGTCAGCAATCAGCAGCGCCGGTTCAATTTGCGCCGCATAGGCGTTCAGCTCGCTGCGCTGATGGTTGAACAGCGCGTTGACCGGCGCCGCGCCAAGACGCAGCAGCGCAAACAGCGTGACATAAAACTCCGTCACGTTGCCCAGTTGCACCAGCGCCGTGTCGCCCGCCTTCACGCCCAGACGCGCCAGCTGGCAGGCCAGGTTATCCACCTGCTGGTTCAGCGCCCGGTAGCTCAGCGCGCGTTCGCCCTCTATCACCGCCAGCGCGTCGCTGTCGGCATGACGCCTTAAAATGTCGGTCAGCGGCAGATCCTGCCAGTACCCTTTTTCACGGTAGCGGTCCGCAAACTCAGGAGGCCAGCGGGTAAATGCAATGCTCATGGGGAGTCCTCAGTGCAGGCCGAACACGTTCAGCATGGTGGAAAGCTTGACGCCCGTTTCCCGCCACTCCGACAGCGGCGACGACGCCGGAACAATCCCTGCCCCGGCGAATAAACGAATCTGGTTCTCCCGCACGCGGGCGCAGCGGATGGTGACCACCCACTCGCCGTTGCCCTCGTCGTCGCACCAGCCGACGATTCCGCCGAACAGTTCGCGCTCAAACGGCTCAAGGTCGGCAATCAGGGTTTTGGCGATATGATGCGGGAAGCCGCTCAGCGCCGGGGTCGGGTGCAGCAGACAGGCCAGCGACAGCGCGTTCTCCTGCGGTTTCGCCCGTCCCTCGATTGGGGTGGCCAGATGCCACAACGTCGGCGTTGTCACCAGTTGCGGCGACGGCGGCAGCGTCAGGTCGAGGCTTCGCGGCGACAGCACCGCTTTCATCGCCTGGGTGACCAGCTCGTGCTCGTGACGGTCTTTTTCCGACGCCAGCAGGCGGTTGCCCGCTTCACGATCCAGCACATCATCCGGCTGGCGACGGGCGGAACCCGCCAGCGGCAGCGAGCTAAAATAGCTCCCCTCTTTGCGCAGCAGCAGCTCCGGGCTGGCGCCCAGCAACACGCCGCCGTCCGGTAGCGGGATATGGAAGTTAAAGCTGGCCGGGTTCTGGGCAATCAGCCGCTCCAGCATCGCGCCGGTATCGACATGCCTGTCGGTCGCCAGCTCAATCAGGCGCGACAGCACCACCTTATCGACCTTCGGCGTCGCCGTCAGCGCCGCGGCTCGCGACACCATCGACATAAACCCTTCCTGCGCCGGGATCTCCTCGCGGGCCAGCACCTGCAACGACGGCATCCCCGCCGCATAGCGCGCGGTGTGTTGTTTATCGGTGCGGGAAAATGAGCGGCTCCGCTCAGGAATGAACAGGGCCGAAGGCTGAGTGGTATCGAACGGGATAGCGCCAACCAGTCGCGGTTTGGTTATCCCCGCCGCGCGAGCATCGGCAAACGCGCGGGCAACGGCCTGTTGAAAATCGCCGTTAAGATCGTCGCCGCCCTGCACTGGCTGCGAAACGCGGCAGAAACAACCGTCTGTGGTAAAGCTACGGTACGGCGACATAAAGAAGAAGCTATCGGCCGCCAGGGGGGTGACCGCGTGCTGAATCTCTTCAGGCAGTGACGTTTCCATTTCCATATCATCCTCAAAAACGATAAAGATATTAATAATGATTATCATTTATATTTTTGTTGAGTAACCTAAAAGTAAAACGTCTGTATGTCAACAGCCAGTGTCTCTTCCTGCTTGCATCTGCGGCGCCACAAAGTGAAAATGAGACGCATTAACTTAGATAACCGAGGAACCTTACCGCGTGAAATTCTCTGCCTTTGTCCGTAACGCCCTGCTTTTCGTCGGGCTGTCTGCTTTAGAATTATCTTCAACGCTTGCCGCCGACTGGCCGCGCCAGGTGACCGACAGTCGCGGTGTTCACACCCTCGACCACAAACCGTTGCGCATCGTTTCCACCAGCGTCACCCTCACTGGCCCGCTGCTGGCGATCGACGCGCCGGTGGTCGCCAGCGGCGCGACCACCCCCAATAACCGGGTGGCCGATGACCAGGGCTTTCTGCGCCAGTGGGGCCAGGTGGCGAAGCAACGCAACCTGACGCGTCTTTATATCGGCGAGCCGAACGCGGAAGCCGTGGCGGCGCAAATGCCGGATCTTATCCTCATCAGCGCTACCGGCGGCGACTCGGCCATCGCGCTGTACGATCAGCTCTCAGCGATTGCGCCGGTGCTTATCATCAACTATGACGACAAGAGCTGGCAGGCGCTGCTGACGCAGCTTGGCGCCATCACCGGTCAGGAAAAACAGGCTGCCGAGCGGATTGCCGGGTTTGATCAACAGCTCGCCGCCGTGAAGGCGAAGATGACGCTGCCGCCGCAGCCGGTGAGCGCGCTGGTCTATACCGCCGCCGCGCACAGCGCCAACCTGTGGACGCCGGAATCAGCGCAGGGCAAGCTGCTGGGCCAGCTCGGCTTCAGCCTGGCGCCGCTACCCGCCGGGCTGCAAACCAGCCAGAGCCTGGGCAAACGCCACGACATCATCCAGCTTGGCGGTGAAAGTCTGGCCGCAGGGTTGACCGGGAACGCGTTGTTCCTGTTCGCGGGAGACCAAAAAGACGTCGAGGCCATCTACGCCAACCCGCTGTTGTCCCACCTGCCCGCCGTGAAGGAAAAGCAGGTGTACGCCCTGGGAACGGAAACCTTCCGACTCGACTACTACAGCGCCACGCAGGTGCTGGCACGACTGGAAAAATTGTTCGGTTGATCGGACGCTACGGCGCCTTTTCGGCGTCAGGCGGATGCCTCACGCCGAAAGCGCCGTAGCTCGCCCAGCACCACCACCAACGCCACGCCGACCACCGCCAGGATGCCGCCGCTCACACTCGCCGACGCGACCGGCGTCATCACCGCCCCAAGACCGCCGAGCAGCGCAGCGCCTGTCGCATCGCCAGTGACGTTCTGCGCCGTCCACAAACCATTGATTCGCCCCAGCATCGACTCCGGCGTCTGGCTTTGAATCAGGGTGTACTGCAATAGCGAGCTGATAGCGCTCAGCCAGCCGAACACCACCAGGCACAGCGCCGCCAGCAGCCAGACCGGCATCAGGCTAAACAGGCCAATCGCGGCAAACGCGCCGACGGTACAGGCAAGCATCAGCACGCCCGGCCGTGGGGCATGCGCCAGTTTGCCGCTGGTTAGCGCGCCCAACGCCGCGCCGAGCGGTATTGCGGCATAGAGAATGCCAATCTGCGACGTCGACATCTGCCAGCCTTGCGCCAGCGCCGGATAGAGTACGCGCACCGCGCTTGCCATGGTGACCAGACCGCCAAGCAGCGCGATACCGCCAATCAATGGGCTACTAAACAGAAAGCGCAGCCCGGCTATCAGCGAGCGCAAAGGGTGTTCCCGCGGCTGGGGCGGCGGCGGCAGTTTTGGCAGGCGCAGTAGCGTCAACGTGGTGATAAACGTGCCGATCGCCGCCAGCAGAAAGTTCCAGGCGACGCCGCCGCTGGCCAGCAGCATGCCGCCGACCATGGGAGAAATCACCGATCCCAGACGCACCGTCAGCATGGTGATCGCCCCGGCCTGCATCAGGTTGTCCCGCCCGACCAGCGCCGGGGTCGCCGCCAGCAACGCGGTCACGCCGATGGAGGCAAACAGGCCATCCCAGATACCCAGCAGATAAATCGCCAGCAGCGACGGCTGTGGCACCAATGCATTCAGCCACAGCCCGAGAAAGCCAGTCCCGCAGGTGCCGCGCGCCAGCAGAATCAGCGTCTTTCGCTCATAGCGGTCCGCCAGTACCCCGCCCGCCATCAGGCCGACAAACATCGCCCCGCCGGTGAGGGTAACCGACAGCCCCACCTGCCAGGTGGAGTGGGTCATCATCTGGATTTGTACCGGAACGGCCACACCGAGCAGGCCAAGCGAAAGGATAGAGATAAAACGTGCGATAAAAACGGCGCGAAACGCCGGATGGGTTTTTAACAAGCTGAGGTTCAGTAACCAGGAGTGTTTGTTCATGCCGCGCCCTGATGCTTTTTTCATACCATTTCCGTGGCCGCACATGCTAACATAAACGAATAAGATCGATAACGATAATTACTATCATTATCAAATCAGGGATGTTGCCATGTCGTTTTCCCCTGTTGCGGCGCGTGCCGTCGCCGTGCCCGGATTAATCCTGTTGCTGCTGTTTGCCGTCACGCTGAGCCTGCTGACTGGCGCCACCCCGCTACCGGTCAGCGTGGTTGTTGACGCGTTTACCGGCCAGTGCCAAAGTGCCGACTGCGCCATCGTGCTGGACGCCCGTCTTCCTCGCACCCTGGCCGGTCTGCTGGCGGGCGGCGCGTTGGGACTGGCGGGCGCGCTGATGCAGACTCTGGCCCGCAACCCGCTCGCCGACCCGGGTATCCTGGGCGTTAACGCGGGCGCCAGCTTCGCTATCGTCCTTGGCGCCGCGCTGTTTGGCTTCTCCTCGCCTCAGGAGCAGTTGCTGCTGGCCTTCTGCGGCGCCTTCATTGCCTCGCTGCTGGTGGCGTTTACCGGCAGCCAGGGCGGCGGACAGTTGAACCCGGTTCGCCTGACGCTGGCAGGCGTGGCGCTCGGTGCCGTGCTGGAAGGCCTGTCGAGCGGCATCGCCCTGCTCAACCCGGACGTCTACGATCAATTGCGTTTCTGGCAGGCGGGCTCGCTGGATATTCGCCAGCTCGCCACGCTCAGGGTGGTCTTCCTGCCGGTGCTTATCGCCACTGCCGTGGCGCTGCTTCTTAGCCGCTCGCTCAACGGCCTGAGTCTCGGCGCCGATACCGCGACCGCGCTTGGCAATCACGTTGCCCGCACGCAGATCCTCGGCCTGCTGACCATTACCGTGCTGTGCGGCAGCGCCACCGCCGTCGTCGGCCCTATCGCGTTTATCGGCCTGATGATGCCGTATATCGCGCGCTGGCTGGTGGGCGCCGACCACCGCTGGTCGCTGCCGGTTACCCTGCTCGCGACCCCGTCCCTGCTGCTGTTTGCCGATATTATTGGCCGCCTGATCGTACCCGGCGAGCTGCGCGTTTCCGTGGTCAGCGCCTTTATCGGCGCGCCGGTACTTATCTGGCTGGTACGTCGCCAGCCGCGAGGAGGCCGCGCATGATGGCGCCATCCCGTCGTCTGGTTGTCATCTGCCTGCTGCTGTTGATCGGGAGCCTGCTGACGGCCCTTCTGGGCCTGCGCAGCGGCGCCATAACGCTGGAGGTCTCTCAGGTGTTCGCCGCGCTGCTGGGCGATGCGCCGCGCAGTGTTACGCTGGTGGTGACCGAATGGCGACTGCCGCGGGTGCTGATAGCGCTGCTGGTCGGCGCATCCCTTGGCGTCAGCGGCGCCATGTTTCAGTCGCTGATGCGCAACCCGCTCGGCAGTCCTGACGTGATGGGCTTTAACGTCGGCGCCTGGAGCGGCGTGCTGGTGGCGATGGTGCTGTTCGGTCAGCATCTGGCGGCCATCACCACAGCGGCCATGGTCGGCGGCGTCACCGCGGCCCTGCTGGTCTGGCTGCTGGCCTGGCGCAACGGTATCGACACCTTCCGACTTATCATCATCGGGATCGGTATGCGGGCGATGCTGATGGCGTTTAACACCTGGCTGCTGCTGCATGCCTCGCTGGAGACCTCGCTGGCCGCCGGGCTGTGGAACGCCGGGTCGCTTAATGGCATCACCTGGACTAAGACCTGGCCTGCCGCGCCGTTGCTGCTGGCGATGCTGGCGTGTGCCGCCCTGTTGGTACGCCGGATGCGGCTGCTGGAGATGGGCGACGACAGCGCCTGCGCGCTTGGGGTCAACGTCGAGCGCTCCCGCTTGTTGATGATGCTGGTGGCGGTGCTGCTGACGGCGGCCGCGACGGCGCTCGCCGGGCCGATTTCGTTTATCGCGCTGATCGCCCCGCACATCGCCAGACGGCTTTGCGGCACGGCGCGCTGGGGATTAACCCAGTCGGCGTTGTGCGGCGCGCTGCTGCTGACGCTGGCAGACGTTGGCGCCCAGCGGCTGTTTATGCCTTACCAGCTTCCGGTTGGGGTGGTCACCGTCAGTCTCGGCGGCCTCTACCTTATCGCGCTGCTTATTCAGGAGTCCCGCAGGAAATGACAGACAATACGGCCCGCCTGCACGGCGAGACGCTTACCCTTGGCTACGGAAAAACCCCCATCGCCGAGAACCTCAGCGTGGCGATTCCGGACGGCCACTTCACCGCCATCATCGGCCCCAACGGCTGCGGCAAATCGACGCTGCTGCGCACCCTGAGTCGCTTAATGGCGCCGCAGCGCGGCCACGTTTACCTCGACGGCGCGCACATTCAACGCTTTGCCAGCAAAGAGGTGGCGAAGCGTATCGGCCTGCTGGCGCAAAACGCCACCACGCCTGGCGACATCACCGTCCAGGAACTGGTGGCGCGCGGCCGCTACCCGCACCAGCCGCTCTTTACCCGCTGGCGTAAAGAAGACGATGATGCGGTTAATCGCGCGATGCAGGCCACCGGCATTACGCATCTGGCCGCGCAGAGCGTGGACACCCTTTCCGGCGGTCAGCGCCAGCGGGCATGGATTGCGATGGTATTGGCACAGGAAACCGCCATTATGCTGCTGGATGAACCCACCACGTGGCTCGATATCAGCCATCAGATAGACCTGCTGGAGCTACTACGGGATCTGAATCAGGAGAAAGGCTATACGCTGGCGGCGGTGCTGCACGATCTCAACCAGGCCTGCCGCTATGCCACGCACCTTATCGCCCTGCGCGACGGAAAAATCATCGCCGAGGGCGCGCCGAAAGCCATTGTCACGGCGGAGCTTATTGAGGCGATTTACGGGATGCGCTGCACCATTATCGACGATCCGATCGCGCACACGCCGCTGGTGGTGCCGTTAGGGCGCCCGCGTCGGTAAAACGCCCCTCCCCGCCCGCGTACGGTCCGGGAGAGGGGCCGCTCAAGCCTACCCCAGCACCTCCCGCAGTACCGGGCCAATGGTCTCAAACGCCTGCGGCGAAATGATATCCACATGCGCGCAGTCCAGCCGGTAAACGTCCAGGTCCCGTACCCACGGCGCCCAGGCAGTTTGCGGGTCGGTTCCCGCAGGCAGCGTTTTCTGCGCCACAAACAGCGTGGCTTTACCGTCAAACGGCACGCTGTGAGCGGTGGTTAACAGGCGCACCGCATCGGCATAGTTGCCCTCAATGGCGCTGAAAAGCTCGCCGGAGGCATTCCCCTGCTGCGCGGCGAGAAACGCCTCGCGTTCGCGGTCAATTTCCGCCAGTACCTCAGGATCCAGGCCGTTCGCCTCTTTCTCCGCCCAGTTTTGCGTCTCCGGCGGCCAAGTGTCGAGCAGTCCGAGGAAAGCGACCGTTTCCCCGCGCAGCCGCAGCCGGGCCGCAATCCCCTGCGCCAGCGTGCCGCCAAGCGAATAACCGAGCAGGTAGTACGGGCCGCGCGGCTGCTGTTGCAGCAGGGTGGCGAGGTGGTTTTCACACAGCGCATCCAGATTTTCCGCCGTCGCCATCGGCCCTGCCGGACGCGGCGACTGAATGCCGGTCACCGACCAGCGGGGCGATAGCCAGCGCGCCAGCACGCTAAACTGCCAGGCGAAACCGGAGGCCGGATGGAAGCAGAACAGCGTCGGCCCGCTGCCGTCACGCAGCGGCAGAATCGCTTCATAGCCCAGGCGCTGTACGCTGGCGTCATCCTGCCTCTCCAGCAGCGCGCTAAGCTTCGCCACGGTGGAGGAGACCATCACCTGCCCCGGCGTAACCTGGCGCGCAAAATGGCGGCTGAGCCGGGCGGCGAGGCGCATCGCCAGCAGCGAATGCCCACCGAGGGCGAAGAAGTCGGCCTCCACATCGTTGACCTCACCGCCGAGCAGCGCGCTGAACGCCTGCGCCACAGCCCGTTCACTGTCCGATTCCGGCGGACGTCCACGCGTCGTGCGGTTTACCGTCGGCAACGGCAGCGCTTTGCGGTCCAGTTTGCCGTTGGCGCTGAGCGGCAACGACGGCAGTTGCACCAGCACCACCGGCACCATGTGCGGCGGTAATTGCGCGCGAAGGCGCGTCAGCAACGCCTCGCAATCAAGCGACAGGCCGGACTCCGGGACCACATAGCCCACCAGCTGTCGGGCATCGCCGCCGACGGCCACCGCCTGATTAAAGACGCAGGCATGCGCCACCGCCTGCGCCACGTCCGGCAGGTTCTGCATTGCACGGTCAATATCGCCGAGCTCGATCCGCTGTCCGCGAATTTTGAGCTGGTCATCGCTGCGTCCGAGATACTCCACCGCGCCGTTGTCCAGCCAGCGCGCGACGTCGCCGGTGCGGTACATGCGCTCGCCCGGCGCGAACGGGTCGGCAATAAAGCGGCTGGCGGTGAGATCGGCGCGCCCCAGATAGCCCTGCGCCAGCTGGATGCCGGTGAGATAGAGATCCCCCGCCACGCCAAACGGCACCGGGCGCATCATGGCGTCCAGAATGCGCAGCCCGGTATTCCACACCGGAAAACCGATCGGCACGCTACTCCCGCCGACGGCCGCAAGCTCGGGCCCGCAGGCCGGATACCCACTGACGTCCACCGCCGCCTCCGTCGGGCCGTACAGGTTGTGCAGCGGCACGGCGGTGAGGCGCTCCCAGTCGCGGCACAACGCCGTCGGCAAGGCTTCGCCGCTACAGAACACCCGGCGCAGCGAGCGGCAATGCCCCACGTTTTCACCGTCAAGGGAGGCGACAAACGCCGCCAGCATCGACGGGACAAAATGCGTGGTCGTCACGCCATAGTGGGTGAAAAACTGCTGCATCGCCAGCGGGTCGCGGTGGGCGTCTGGTTCCGCCATCACCAGTTGCGCACCGACGATAAACGGCCACCAGAACTCCCACACCGAGACATCAAAGCTGCACGGCGTCTTCTGCGCTACTACATCGTCAGCGCCGAGCGGGTAGCTGTCCTGCATCCACAGCAGGCGATTGACGATCGCCGCTTGCCCGACCATCACGCCTTTCGGGCGCCCTGTCGAGCCGGAGGTAAAGATGATACAGGCGGTGTGTTCCGGGCGGGAGAGCGCCAGCGCGGTGGCGTCGGCAACCGGCAGCGGTTCGCTGTAGCACAGGGTGGCGATGCCCGGGAAGCGGTCGCGCTGATCCTCAGAGGTAATCAGCAGCGATGGCCGGGCATCCTCCAGCATCATCTGCAGGCGGTCATCCGGATAGCCGGTATCGAGCGGCAGCCAGGCCGCACCGGCCTCGACGATACCGTGCAGCGCCAGGGTCAGGAATACCGAGCGCGGCAGCGCCACCGCCACGCTATCGCCAGGCTTCACGCCGTGTGCGCGCAACAGCGTCGCCAGCGCCACCACCTGCTCGCGCATTTCGCGATAGCTGAACCGCCAGCGGGCATCGGCCAGCGCTGGCGCAGTCGGCGTTCTCATCACCTGCGCCGCCACCAGCGCGCTGAGGGTCGTTTCCGGCAGTATCATGCGGGTGTCGTTGATCTGTGCAAGCTGCTGATACTCCGCATCTGAGACCATCTCCACCTCTCCGCAGCGCAGGTGCGGATTGCGGGCGAACTGCGCCAGCATCGCCGATAGCCGCGCAATATGGTGCCGGAGCTCCGCCTCGTCATAGCGCTGCTTGTTGGCCAGCACGTCAATGGATAAACCCCCCGCCTCGTCCGGGAACAGCGCCAGCTCAATATCGTTGACCGGCCCGGTGGCAAGGGTGTGGGTTGTGGCGCTCACCCCGTCGATAGCCAGTTGATAGTCGAACACCTTGACGTTAAATACCGGACCGAACAGCGGCTCGTCTCCGGCGGCTTTACCGCTGTCGCGGACGATTTGCTCGGCGTCATAGCGCTGATGACGCCGCATTTTTTTCAGCTGCGCCGCCAGTCGTTGCGCCAGTTGCGCCAGTGTTTCCGCAGCATCAATCGTCACCGACAGCGGCAGCACGTTAAGCACCGGGCCGCTGGCGGTCAACGCAGCCGACCCCAGACGACGCATGAAGATGTAGCCCGCCGAATAATCCCGACGTCCACACAGGCGACCGAGCCACAGCGCGGCCAGCGCCAGCGCCAGATCGGTGCGCTGGCACTGCGGCGCGGCGGCGGTAAGCTGGCTGAACGCCTGTTTATCCGCGGTCACCTTCAGCCGCCAGATATTCGCCGTTGCGGCGCGTCCGGGCAATGGCGCCGCAGACAGCGACGCCGGGGGCGGCAGTTCGCGACGCTGTTGCGCCCAGAAGGCACCGTCATGCCGCCAGCTGTCGCTCTCGCGGTAGCGCTGATATTCCGCCACCACCTCCGCAAACGGCGTGAAGGGGGAAACCGGCAGCGGCTCGCCGCGCAGCAGCGCGCGATAAATCTGTACTATATACCGGGTCATCGCCGGGAAACTGAAGCCGTCCACCAGCAGATGGTGGTAGCGCTGGTACCAGAACCACTGATTTTCCGCCACGCGGATCAGCTGATGGCAAAACAGCGGGTTGCCGCTCTCGACGCGCAAGTCCTGTTGCAGGTCGGCCTGCATCAGCGCCTGCGCCGCCGCGTGCGGGTCGCTCGCCGTACGGACATCGACCATCGCGGGCGGTGAAAAAACGAGACTGTCGTCCGGCTGCTGCCAGAGCTCGCCGTCATCTTCGCCGAAGCGAAAACACAGGGTATCGGCCTGCTGCAGGCCGATAACGATAGCCTGCCCCAACAGGGTCGCATCAATAGCCCCTTCCAGCGCCACAGAGTGCGCCACGCTCCAGGCATTCGGCAGCGAAGAGAGTTTTTCCGCCATCCAGATCCCCGGCTGCGCAGCCACCAGAGGTAAACGTTCAGTCATTACAGGCTCCTTAATCCGCGTAGTGCGTCGGGGTGAGTGAGGTCCAGCGCGCGGCGAGCCAGGCGTTGCAGTCATCCGCGCATTGCGGTTCGCAGACCACCGCCCAGCCCTCGGGCAGCGCGCACTGCTGCGGCCAGAGGCTGAACTGCTGGCGGGTGTTTTGCAGAATGTAGAACTGCCCTTGCGGGTCATCGAAAGGGTTACTGAATTGCATACCAAACTCCTGTCATAGAACGCATTACGCGCGGCTTTCGGTGAGAGGCTGCCAGAGCTGAATCAGCCCTGCCGTCAGCCCGCCGCGCCAGCACAGCGCATCATGTCCACCGTCAACCGGACGCCAGAAAACCGGCTGCTGCGCCTGCTGTAGTTGCGGTAAAAGCGCCTGATTGGCCTGAAAAATCATCGGTTCGCGCACGCCTGCTTCCAGCCATATCCGTAAATGCCCCGGCGACAGCTCGCCGCGTGCCAGTTTGCCGATAAGCGCACCGTCCTGCGGGGTTCCGCGACTCGGCCACCAGAACGAACCGGACTGGCTCAGCACGCAGCCAAAACGCTGCGGCCAGTGAAGCCCGGCAAACATCGCCGCCAGGCCGCCAAAGCTCTGCCCGGCGACAACAGTGTGCTCGCCGCGATCGCTAAAGGGCGCAAGGGCTTTCACCTGCGGCAGCAACTCCTGTTGTAAGGCCAGCCAGAAATCGGTGTTACAGGGGAGCTCCGCGCTACGGTGCGCCGTATCGATAGCGTCGATCAGCAGATATACCGCGGGCGGCAGTTTGCCTTCGCGGGTGAGCGAGGCCAGCGCAGGCCATACCGGCATGCTTTCAGCCCAGAATTGGCCATCCAGCAGCACCGCCAGCGGGCGCCCCTCCGGGCTGGCGTCGCCTGTCGTGAAAATCCACACCCGCCGGGTATTGCCCAGACGCTGGCTGCGCCAGTCAATGCACAGCGGCGGCGAGTAGCGCGCCTGTGGCGTTTGCCAGCCGGGCTGCGCCGGTGAGCGCGGCAGCGAGAGCGCGGAAACCGGGTGCCCTCGCCCGCCGCGCCAGCTGTGAGGATTCAGCGGGTCGGCAATCGCCTGCGGCAGCAGCGCGCGCCACCCCTCGCGCAGCAGTACGCGGTCCGGATGCGGGCGGCTGAAGATCTCAGCGGAGAAGTCATCGCGCCGCGCGGAAGGGATCAGGCAATAGCTGCCGCGCCAGCTGGCGGGCAGCGTCGTTTGCCAGCGCCAGACGTCGGTCCCCGGCAGGCGCTCCAGCGACTGCGGTACGGCATTTTGATGGTGGTCGGTCACACCGGTGATGTAGATCCACACCCGCAGGACTGGCGACGTCAGCTCGCTGCCCGCCGGGTCTCGCCACCAGAAGGTGACATGGCACGACGCCCCTTCCAGCCGCCACTCCGGGCCGCGTTTTCGCGCCCACCAGGCATTACTTCCTGTCGTTGCCGTCTCCGTCACGTTAACCCCGCGCTATGTATTGATTTTTTTCTATCTGTAAAAATTTATTGATAATATTATTGATAACTATTTTCATTTGCAATAGCGTATTGACGCGCGTTTTTTGGGATAGTCAAACTCACAGCAGGGCTCATAATGAATAAGAAAATGAAATTCCTGACCTTACAGGTCATTCTGGGAATATACGGGGTCGCGCTTCCGCTGCACGCCGAGGACAGCACGGTAAAGGCGGTCGACGACAAGGCAGAAACCATGGTGGTCACCGCGGCGCAGCAGAACCTTCAGGCGCCGGGAGTCTCGACCATTACCGCCGACGAAATCCGTAAGAACCCTCCCGCTCGCGACGTGTCGGAAATTATCCGCACCATGCCGGGCGTTAACCTGACCGGTAACTCCACCAGCGGTCAGCGCGGCAACAACCGCCAGATTGATATTCGCGGGATGGGGCCGGAAAACACCCTGATTCTGATCGACGGGAAGCCCGTCACCAGCCGCAACTCGGTGCGTCTGGGCTGGCGCGGCGAGCGCGATACGCGCGGCGATACCGGCTGGGTGCCGCCGGAGATGATCGAACGTATCGAAGTGATCCGCGGTCCGGCGGCGGCACGCTATGGCAACGGCGCCGCGGGCGGCGTGGTCAACATCATCACCAAAAAAGGCTCGGAAGAGTGGCACGGTTCATGGAACGCCTATATGAACATGCCGGAGCACAAGGATGAGGGCGCGACAAAACGCACCAACTTCAGCCTCAGCGGCCCGCTGGGCGGCGACTTCAGCTTCCACCTGTACGGCAACCTCGATAAAACCCAGGCCGACGCGTGGGACATCAACGAGGGACACCAGTCCGAGCGTACCGGCATCTACCAGAACACCCTGCCTGCCGGGCGCGAAGGGGTAGAAAATAAAGACATCAACGGCGTGGTGCGCTGGGACTTCGCGCCGATGCAGTCACTGGAGCTCGAGGCAGGCTACAGCCGCCAGGGCAACCTGTACGCGGGCGATACCCAGAACACCAATACCAACAGCCTGGTCAAAGAGAACTACGGCAAAGAGACCAACCGCCTCTATCGCCAGAACTATGCGCTGACCTGGAACGGCGGCTGGGACAACGGCGTGACCACCAGCAACTGGGTGCAGTACGAATACACGCGCAACTCCCGTATCCCGGAAGGTCTGGCGGGCGGCACCGAGGGGATTTTCGATCCCAACGCCAAACAGAAGTTTGTTGATATCGATCTCTCCGATGTCATGCTGCACAGCGAAGTCAGCATGCCGCTCGACCTGTGGGTGAATCAGAACCTGACGCTGGGTACCGAGTGGAACCAGCAGAAGATGAAGGACATGACCTCCAACACCCAGACCTTTATGGGCGGGGATATCCCGGGCTCCAGCAGCACCAACCGCAGCCCGTATTCGCAGGCGGAAATCTTCTCGCTGTTTGCCGAGGACAACATGGAGGTCACCGACTCCACCATGCTGACGCCCGCGCTGCGTTTCGATCACCACAGCATCGTCGGCAGCAACTGGAGCCCATCCCTGAACCTCTCCCAGGGGCTTGGCGACGATTTTACCCTGAAGATGGGCATCGCCCGCGCCTATAAAGCGCCGAGTCTGTACCAGACCAACCCGAACTACATTCTCTACAGTAAGGGCCAGGGCTGCTACGCCAGCGGCACCGGCGTGGGCTGCTACCTGATGGGTAATGACGACCTGAAAGCGGAAACCAGCGTCAACAAAGAGATTGGCCTGGAGTTTAAACGCGACGGCTGGCTGGCGGGCGTCACCTGGTTTCGTAACGACTACCACAACAAGATTGAAGCGGGCTATGCGCCGGTCGGCCAGACCTCTGTCAGCAGCAAGGGCAAAACCACCTATACCGACATCTACCAGTGGGAAAACATTCCTGAAGCGGTGGTGGAAGGTCTGGAAGGGACGCTGAACGTGCCGGTCAGCGATACCATCAACTGGACCAACAACATCACCTGGATGCTGCAAAGCAAGAATAAAGAGACCGGCGAACGCCTGTCGATTATTCCGGCCTATACGCTTAACTCCACCCTGAGCTGGCAGGTGGCGCAGGATGTGTCGCTGCAGTCGACTTTTACCTGGTACGGCAAGCAGCAGCCGAAAAAATACAACTATAAAGGACAGCCTGCGACCGGAAGCGAAACCGATGAGGTTAGCCCGTACAGCATCGTCGGCCTGAGCGGCACCTGGGATGCGACCAAAAACGTCAGCCTGACCGCTGGCGTCGACAACCTGTTCGATAAGCGCCACTGGCGCGCGGGGAATGCCCAGACCACCGGCGGCGATACCGGTTATATGTACGGCGCAGGCGCCAATACCTATAACGAATCGGGACGTACGTGGTTTATGAGCGTCAACACGCACTTCTGATGCCCCATTCTCCTGGGGGATGCGTTCCTTGCGTCATAATAAAATATCCCGTTGGCGACGATGGTATATTTGTTGCTGATGACAATGGCGAAATCCTCAGGAGCATGAGCATGATGGAGACTGAAGTTGTTCTGGAATCGGAAATTACCTGCCCGGAATGCGGATTTAAAAAGCGGGAACGTATGCCTGTAGATGCATGTCAGTGGTTTTATGAGTGTGAACACTGCCATAGCCTGCTCAAACCTAAAGCGGGTGATTGTTGTGTTTTTTGCTCTTATGGTTCCGTTCCTTGCCCGCCAGTACAGCTGTCTTCACAGCATGGGCAGAAAGGATGCTGCCAGTAAGCATTACCGCCACCCATCCCGATCCGGTTGGGTGGCATTCCGCGAACCCTTGTCGAACCCGGTGAAGAGAACCGATGCAGACACATCACACCCACCTCACTTTTCACGACCTTTCCCTCCATCGTATCGACTTTTCGTCCGCCACCTTCGCCGATAGCGATCTGTTAGGGTTGCCTCATTACGCCAAGTTGCTGACCGCAGGACGAAAACGCAAGGCGGAGCATTTGGCGGGCCGCATGGCGGCGTTTCACGCCTTACGCGAACAGGGAATCCCCTTCATCCCGGATATCGGTGAAAAGGGCCAGCCGCAGTGGCCTGCTGGCTGGTACGGCAGCATCAGCCATAGCGCCGACGCCGCGCTGGCGGTGGTGGCCCGCCAGCGGGTCGGTATTGATATTGAAACGCGGCTGGAGGCTGACCTGTGCGAAGAAATCGCCGACAGCATCGCCGGCCCGGATGAACTCACGCGCTTGCGCGACTCCCGCCTCCCCTTTCCGCTGGCGCTGACGCTCGCCTTTAGCGCCAAAGAGAGCCTGTATAAGGCGCTCTCTGACAGATTCCGCGACATCCCTGGTTTTCACGCCGCGCAAGTTAGCGCGATAACCCCGCATTCCCTCACGCTTGAGCTGCGCGTCGACCTCTTCCCGTCGCCTGCCGGAACGGCGTTTACGCTGTACTGGTATAGCGAAAACAATCATGTCATTACGCTGCTGATGGCCGGGGAATAACGAGAGAGAAAGCCGTCTGATGTGAAGTGCCCCCCAAAGTTGGACATCCAACCATCAGGGAGCGCTCCACCTTTTAAATTCCGGTAAGCGGAAAGCCTGAAATAAATTTCGGGCCAACACATAATATATTTAAACAAGATTTATATTAACGGAAAGAAAATTATTCCAACGCAATATTCAAAACTGAATTAAGAGAATCGTCGTAATACTGATATTTCATTATTGATAAAATAATGCGCCATTGTGAGCATTGCGTTATTGATAAAATTCCCGGAGAATATAATTTTTAACTGACGATTAACATAACAATGAAACATCCGCTCGAATCGCTGTTGACCGCTGGCGGCATTTTACTGATGGCATTGCTCTCTTGCCTGCTGCTGCCAGCGCCCTCCCTGGGGTTGACGCTGGCGCAAAAACTGGTGGAGACGTTCCATCTAATGGATCTCAACCAGCTCTATACCCTGCTCTTTTGCGTCTGGTTTTTAGCGCTTGGCGCTATCGAGTTCTTTATCCTGCGCTATGTCTGGCGTCGCGTATCAGGGGGATAAAACAACAACGCCCGCCGGAGTGCGGCAGGCGAGGCGGTTAGTGCGTCTGGGTCTGATGTTCTTTGCGCCAGGCGCCCGGAGGCTGTTTGAAGGTGCGGGTAAAGATGCGGGTGAAGGTTTGCTGCGAATCAAAGCCGTATTTCAGGCAAATGTCGTAGACCTTCTGGTTGGTGTCGCGCAGATCCTGCGCCGCCAGCAGCAGCTTGCGTTTGCGGATATAGCGCCCCAGGTTCTCCCCTTTATGCTGGACAAACAAACGTTGCAGATGCCATTTCGAATAGCCCGCGTGACGGGCGATATCCTCAATGCGCAACGGCTGGTGTAAGTTGTCGTCGATCCATTCAACGATGGTGTCAATCACCTGAGCGGAAATCGTCATATTTCCTTCCCCTGTTGTAAATAGTCTGGCGGTCATTCCCACCAGACCCGAAATTGTTGATGCGGGTTCGCCACCCATACCGGCTCCCCTTGCACTGGCGTCAACAGGCGATACGGCTTCCCTTCGCTCTCCTGCGCCAGTTTTTTATACGGGTCGTCCCAGGTATGTTTCGCCAGCACAAAGCGCCCCGAATGACCCGGCAGCACCGCGCGGGCATTAAGGTCTACCGCCGCCTGCGCGGTTTCTTCCGGCATCATGTGAACGTACTTCCAGTCCTGGTCGTACTGACCGTTTTCCATGATCGCGAAATCAACACGGCCAAACTGACAGCCGATCGCCTTAAAATGCGGGCCGTAGCCGCTGTCGCCGCTGTAGTAGACGTTCCGCTGCGGCGTAACGAACATGAAGCTGCCCCACAGCGTCTGGTTGCGCTTAAGACCGCGGCCGGAAAAGTGGCGCGCGGGCAGTACATGTACCGTCAGCGCATCGTTGACCCTGACCTGTTGCTGCCAGTCGGCTTCAGTGATGATGTCAGGGTTCATCCCCCAGTAACGCAGATGCGAGCCCACGCCCAACGGCGTAATCACCCGGCGGACTTTCGGCATCAGCGCCCGGATGGTGGCGTAGTCGAGGTGGTCGTAGTGGTCATGGGAGATAATCAGCAGGTCTATCTCCGGCATGCTCTGCGCCGTCCACGGGTAGTCGCCATCAAACGCTTTGTTGAGGAACGAAAACGGCGCGGCATAGCTGCTAAAAACCGGGTCTATCAGAATGCGCTGCCCGGAAAGCTGCAAATACCATGAGGAGTGCCCCAGCCAAATCATCACCTCCTGCTGAGACGGCAGGCTGGCAAGACAGGTATTCACCCGCGGCAACGGCTGCGCCGGACGCGCGTTTTCGCGTTTCGCGGTCAGGAATTCCCACCAGACCGCCAGCCTGGTTTTCTCCCCGGTAAAGCCCGGCGTCGGTAGCTGATTATGAAACGCCCCATCACGGTACTGCGCGGAGCGCTCCACGATGTTTAACTGCGCGCCCTGAGGCGTCTGACCAAAACCGGCATTCAACACAAACGGTAAACTCGCTGCACTGGCAATTAACATGATGGCAACCACGCTGATAAAGCATCGCTTCATATCCTGACCACGAAACGGCAGACGATATTGAGAAACTTGATTATGAGTGAGTAAGCACTCATTATAGGAACAGAACGAGGGTCGTCAAGACGATTTTCAATTTTTGACATTCAGCGTTGAAGTGGCGCAACCGGCATGCTTCAATCGGTGTTTTTTCCAGACTGTGAGGTAAAGTGTAGTGGCTCGTCCGAAAAGCGAAGATAAAAAACAAGCGTTACTTGAGGCTGCAACCGCTGCATTCGCCCAGTCCGGGGTTGCGGCATCGACCGCCGTGATCGCCCGCAACGCCGGGGTAGCGGAAGGTACGCTGTTTCGCTATTTCGCCACCAAAGACGACCTGTTAAACGCACTTTACCTCGATATCAAAGCCGATATGCTGCAGGCGCTGCTCGCCCGCCCGACCCCCGATGTCACCACGCCAAAAGAGAATACGCGCCACATCTGGAACAACTATATTGACTGGGGGATCCGCAATCCCGTTCGTCACAAAGCGATTCGCCGTATGGCGCTGAGCGAGCGGATCACGGACGCCACCAAACAGCAGGCAAGCGATATGTACCCTGAACTACAGGAGCTCTGTAAACGCTCAGTGCGCGAGGTCTTTCTGGTGGGGGATTATCAGCCCTTTGGCGATGCGCTGTTCCTGGCGCTGGCGGAGACGACGATTGAGTTCGCCAGACATGAACCGCCGCGCGCGCAGGCGCTTATTGCGCTCGGTTTTGAAGCTATGTGGCGGGCGCTGGCCGAGGAGGAAGCACCATGAATGGCGATGCGTTAGTCGCCCACGCGCTGCGCGTGGCGCAGGAGTATCCGTTCGCTGAACACTGCTGGCCGTTTGGTCCGGAATACGACGTCTTTAAGGTGGACGGTAAGATTTTTATGATAGCGATGAGCCTGCGCGGTCGTCCGCTGATTAGCCTCAAGGCCGACCCGGCGCTCTCGCTGCTGCATCAGGCCATCTATCCGAGCGTTCAGCCCGGATACCACCTCAACAAAAAACACTGGATTTCCGTCTACGGCGGTGATGACATTCAGCCGGATCTGCTCGAAAGCCTGATTGACGCGTCATGGCATCTGGTGGTCGACAAGCTGCCCAAAAGCCGTCAAAAACGCCTGCGTCCGGCGTGATTTTCCGCTCCGGCAAACACGTGTTATCCCATTTTTGGCCCTTATCAAGCGCTTGCGAACCCTGTACTCTGCTCCCACCTAATACGCCGAACCACGGCGATATCATTTTCTGAGGAGCCATTATGGATATCGTATCTGTTGCCCTGAAACGCCACTCAACCAAAGCGTTCGACGCCAGTAAAAAACTGACCGCCGACCAGGCCGGGCAGTTGAAAACCCTGCTGCAGTTCAGCCCATCGAGCACCAACTCCCAGCCATGGCACTTTATCGTCGCCAGCACCGAGGCCGGGAAAGCGCGCGTGGCGGCTTCCGCCGCAGGCAGCTACGTATTCAATGAACGTAAAATGCTGGATGCTTCTCACGTGGTGGTGTTCTGCGCTAAAACCGCGATGGACGATGCATGGCTGGATTGCGTGGTGGATCAGGAAGAAGCCGACGGGCGTTTTGCGACCCCGGAGGCGAAAGCCGCTAACAACAAAGGTCGCCGCTTCTTTGCCGATATGCACCGCGTCGAGCTGAAGGATGACGAGCAGTGGATGGCAAAACAGGTGTACCTCAACGTCGGCAATTTCCTGCTGGGCGTGGCCGCCATGGGTCTCGACGCCGTGCCGATTGAAGGTTTCGACGCCGCCATCCTTGATGCGGAATTTGGTCTGAAAGAAAAAGGCTTCACCAGTCTGGTGGTCGTGCCGGTAGGCCATCACAGCGTTGAAGACTTCAACGCCAGCCTGCCGAAATCCCGCCTGCCGCTAAGCGTCACGCTGACCGAGATTTGATCGCTTTGCCCGGCGGCAACCGCCGGGCAAATCTCAGTAAAGCAGAACCTGCGGATGCTCGATGCCGCACGCCAGCGCGTAACGCGTTAGCGTGTCCAGGCTTGCGCGCGTCACGTTAGCCTCCATCCGCGAAACCGTCGGCGCACTCACTCCCATTCGTAGGGCTACCTGATTGCGTGTAAGCCCTGCGTGCTGACGCCACTGCGCCAGCATCTCACGTAATCGCTCTTGCCGCTCTTCTGCGTCAAATGCGGCCTGAACGCCAGGCTGCGCCAGCATTTCAGCCCGCAATTCATCCCAGTCAATTTTCTTCTTGCTCACTTTGCATCTCCTTTAACCGCTTCAACGCCAGGGAAATCTCAGCGACAGGCGTCTTCTGCGTTCTTTTCACAAAAACACGCAGCAACCAAAGCGTTTTCCCATGTTGGTAAACGTAAATACCCCGGCTTTGAATCGCGCCTAATGTGCGAATCTCATAGAGTCCGTTCCCCAATGGCTTACTGTCTGGCTCACGCAGCGCCAGAGGATTCAATCGAAGTTTATCCAGTTGGCGGATGAGCTTCGCCTGCACCACCACAGGTAGAGCAATAAGCTCGTCCCTGACCTTTTCATGTACCAGCAATCTGAACATGTTGCTCTGCCCCCTGAAATATTAGCATATAATGCAATTTGCCTTAAAAGCTAAATTAGCCCCTTTAGCCTGTAGCATATTGCAGCAGGCTAAGAGGTTCAGAATTTCAGGGAAAAAATGGAAGCGTCTTTCAGAAAAGGTTATTTCTCTGCCGGTTTACGTTCTCCCGCATGCCAAATCCTTTCCGCATACCGCCCCACCACCGCCAGTGAAACGGCGAGAATGAGGAAAAATACCACCTTATGCAGGCTGTCCCAGAAGTATTCGAAAAAGCGGGTATAGAGGTTGATGCCCAGAAAAGTCAGGCCAAAACCGCGCAGCATACCGTCGTCGGTTTTCAGGCTGATATAAATACAGAGTCCGGCGGCGACGGCGAACAACAGCGCCCACGGGATTAGCGCTTCGCGGGTCACGCTGCTCCAGTTGTCGAGATCGTAGTTGCCGAAAATGGACATGATCCACAGGGCGATAAACAGGTAAGTCAGCCCCATCGCTTTACTGATGATGAACAACCGACGCTTTGCCAGCACGTCGCGCAGCAGAAAGCAGGCGAGCAGCAGCGCGCCGCCGAACAGCACAAAGCGGATGGGGTAGTTCATGCCCAACCAGTAAGCTCCCCAGCCGGAGACATAGCCGGTTTCCGCGCCGAACCAGTTGCCCAGCGCCAGCAGGAAAAAGAGCCACACCATTGTGGAACGCCCGAACCAGGCCACCACGCCATAAATCGCGCAGCCGATCAAAAACAGAGGGGCAACGTGTCCGCTGCCGTTATCCAGCCGTTCGCCAAGCTGCCACAGCATCAGCGCGGTAAAGACCACGCCGAGAAACAGTATCGCTTCGGTACTGTAATGCCACTGCGTTTCCCGCTGCTGGCGGCGAAACCCCCACAGATAGAAAACGACAGCCAGCACCAGCGGAGCGCCAATGCGCATCAGCCCGGAATAAGAAAACAGCGCAAGCAGATACTCCACCAGTTCGCTGTCGGCAAAGAAGCTCGCCAGGGCTATCAGTACGCAGGCTATCGCCGTCCAGAAGGCGTAGCGGCTCAGGCGCTGCCAGTCAAAAGCGACGGCGTTCAGCGTCGCCGCCAGCTTCGCGTGCTCGTCATCGGTAATCTGGCCCTGCAGCTGCCAGTCGGCCAGCGCCCGCCGGATAATGCGCTCCTGCTTACGTGTCACGTTCATCGCGTCCCTCTGTCGCTGCGTTTTTGTTGAGTATATCACTCAGGTTGCCCCTGGTTTGCATCTTCATCACCCAGCGGTCATCATGACCATGGGCAATTCAGGAGACGTTATGCAGGAATTAATATCCACGATTCGACAACTTGGCATCGACATTAATCACACCACCTCACTGGTGATTATTTTCGGCATCATTTTTCTGACCGCCGTGATTCTGCACGTAATATTGCACCGGCTGGTATTACGGGCCTTTGAAAAACGCGCCCGGGCCAGCAGCCATTTGTGGCTGCAAATCATTACCCAGAATAAGCTTTTCCATCGGCTGGCGTTCACCGTGCAGGGGATCGTCGTCAACGCGCAGGCGGTGCTGTGGCTGCAAAAAGGCAGCGATGCGGCTTCCGTGCTTATTATCTGCGCTCAGCTGTGGGTCATGCTCTACGCCCTGCTCTCTTTTTTCTCGCTACTCGATGTGGTGCTGAACCTGTCGGGGAAATTGACTTTCGCCTCGCAGCTGCCGCTGAAGGGGATCTTTCAGGGCGTCAAACTGGTCAGCGCTATTCTGGTCGGCATTCTGATCATTTCCCTGCTGCTGGGGCAGTCCCCGGCCATTCTGATAAGCGGCCTCGGCGCTATGGCCGCCGTGCTGATGCTGGTGTTTAAAGACCCGATTCTTGGCCTCGTGGCGGGGATCCAGCTTTCGGCGAACGACATGCTGCGTCTGGGTGACTGGCTGGAGATGCCGAAATATGGCGCCGACGGCGCGGTGACGGACATCGGCCTGACCACCGTCAAGGTGCGTAACTGGGACAATACCATCACCACCATTCCGACCTGGTCGCTGGTATCGGATTCGTTTAAAAACTGGAGCGGCATGTCGGCCTCGGGCGGCCGCCGCATCAAGCGCAGCATCAGCATCGATACCACCAGCATCCATTTTCTCGACGAGCAGGAGCGGCAGCGGTTAATTCAGGCGAAGCTGCTGAAGCCGTACATGGACGAGCGTCATCAGGAGATCGACGCGTGGAACCAGCAGCACGGTCACGGCGATTCAGTGCTCAACCGCCGAAAGATGACCAATATCGGCACCTTTCGCGTATATCTCAACGCCTATCTGCGCAATCACCCGCATATCCGTAAAGATATGACACTGATGGTCAGACAGTTAGCCCCGGACGCCAACGGTTTGCCGCTGGAAATTTATGCGTTCACCAACACCGTGGTGTGGGCGGAATATGAAAATATTCAGGCGGATATTTTCGACCATATTTTCGCCGTGGTCGAGGAGTTCGGCCTGCGTATCCATCAGGCGCCGACCGGCAACGATATTCGCTCGCTGGCGCATGTGAGGAGTTCAGAGTAGTTCGACGCCTCCCTCTGCGCCGCGCAGAGGGAGGCATTTATCGTGTTACCCGCGCTTACGCAGCACCTTAAAGGCGATAAACAGGAACACCACCCACGCCGGAAGCAGGATGGCGGACAGGCGCATGTCGTCAATCGTCAGCATCAGTCCGAGGATCATCAGCAAAAACGCGATACACAGATAGTTGCTCGCAGGCGCAAACAGCGCGCGAAACTTCGGCTCGCGTCCTTTCCGGCGCTGCGCGGCGCGAAACTTAAGATGCGCCATACAGATCATCAGCCAGTTCAGCAGCAGCGTCGCCACCACCAGCGCCATCAGCAGGCCGAACGCCTTGTGCGGAAGCAGATAGTTCACCAGCACCACCAGCGACGTCATCGCGCCGGACAGCAGCAGCGAGTTCACCGGCACGCCGCGGCGGCTGACGCGGGTAAGGAATTTCGGCGCATTGCCCTGGACCGAGAGGCCGAACAGCATGCGGCTGTTGGAGTACACCCCGCTGTTATAGACCGACAGCGAGGCCACCAGAATGACAAAGTTCAGCGCAGAAGCCACCGCGCTGCTGTCGAGATGATGGAAAATCATCACAAACGGGCTGCTGTCGGATTTAATATTCACCCACGGATACAGCGCCAGCAGCACCACCAGAGAGCCGATGTAAAACAACAGAATACGGTACACCACCTGGTTTACCGCCTTCGGGATGCTTTTTTCCGGGTCGCGCGCTTCCGCCGCCGTGATGCCGATAAGCTCTAGCCCGCCGAAAGAGAACATAATCACCGCCAACGACAGCACCAGCCCGTGCCAGCCGGTTGCCAGGAAACCGCCATGACGCCAGAGGTTATCCAGCGAGGCATACTCGCCGCCGTTGCCGCTGAACAGCATCCACAGACCAAAGCCGATCATCCCGAGGATAGCCAGCACTTTGATCAGCGCAAACCAGAATTCCGTCTCGCCGTACAGACGCACATTGACGAGGTTCACCGCGTTGATAATGATAAAGAACACCGCCGCCCAGACCCAGGTCGGCACATCCGGCAACCAATACTGCATATAAATACCGGCGGCGGTGAGTTCTGCCATGCCGACCAGCACGAACATCACCCAGTAGTTCCAGCCCGA
>NZ_JAFAGS010000061.1 GCF_019237635.1 Pluralibacter sp. | reverse complement strand
CCTTTGACGTGAATGCGAAACTCAAGCTTAAAGGGCGAGCGGGTGTGAAGGGCGTTGCGGATAACCCGCTCTGCGTGCTCTTTATCCTCTTCCACCAGACAGTTGTACCAGAGGTTCCAGCTCGGCTTCATATGCGAGGGAATGTCGTACAGTTCGAACATACGTTTATCCCAGGAGATGATATCCGGCGCCAGCTCCCATTCCCAGATGCCGATGCCGCCCGCCTCATTGGCAAGAGTAATACGCTCCATCAGGCGCTTATTGACCCATTCGGTTTGTTTGAGGTCGTTGATATCTTCCACCTGCGCGATGAAGTACAGCGGCGTACCGTCGGCGTGACGCACTAACGACACCGCCAGTAGCGCCCAGACGACCTCGCCTTTGCGGGTGTAGTAGCGTTTTTCCATCGAGTAGCTGTTGATGTCGCCGCGCACCAACTGTTCGAGCTGTTCAAGGTCGCTGTTGAGATCTTCAGGCCAGGTGAGCTGCTGGAAGGTCATGGCGCGCAGCTCGTTCTGGCTGTAGCCAAGGAATTTGCACAAGGCCTTATTCACCTGCAACCACTGCCCTTCGGTGCCGACCAGCGCCATACCGATGGCCGAATATTCCATGGCGTTGCGAAAACGCTCCTCGCTTTCGGAGATATGTTTACGTTCGGCGCGAAAGGCGTACATCACCATGGTCATGACGCTTACGGGCAGCAGCATGAGCAAAAACGGCAGCCAGGGGGCATTGTTCATCACATGTTCATGCGGTGTTATCAGCGTCGTCGGGTCTACCGCCATCATCAGCGACAGCATCATCACGGTGATGAGGAAGATGGTGAAGGCCTCCATGCGGGGCAGACGCACGGCGCTCCACATCATCAGCACGATGACAAAGGTAAATGGCCACGGCATCCAGAGCATGGCCATGGCGCTGAGCGCCAGTGTGACAACCAGCGTCAGCAGAGTTTCCAGCAGCAGCGACGGGTCGCGATGGCGTTGTAAATAGCGGGATTTAAACAACAGCCCCAGTGGCACCAGCGCCAGCGCGCCGACGGACTCCGACAGCACCCATATCAGAAAGGTTTGCAGCGGTTGGTCGCCCGGGGCGCACAGCAGTACCAGAAAACCGCCGAGCAAGGGCGAAACGACGGCGCTGGCGAGGACCATACGCACCCAGTCATGCAGGTTTTGCAGCGGATTGTACTGCGGCAGCAGTTTACGCAGCAGTAGCGCGCCGACCACCGCTTCAATCACATTAATCGAGGTGTAGATAAAATCCAGTTGCTGAATAGTGTCATGCTGCATCGATGCCAGCAAACTGCTCAGTATGCAGACGACCGCGATGGGGGGCCAGTTTCGTCCAGGATGGCGGTAAAACGCCACCATCATAATGGTGGTGGGAAACCACATGGGTGAAAGAATGCCGCCAAAACGGGTCAGTTCGAGACAGAACCAGGTAAAAACAAACGTCAAAAGCCCGAGGCTGACGAAGCGCAGTACAGGATAAGGGGGCGTTGCCAACACAGAGTGTTCAGATGTTTTCATGTACCACTTTCCGCAAAGTCTGTCCTGCCGGATGCTTGTCTGAAATGATGAGGTATTCAATGGGATTATGCTAGTACAAAGAATTTACATTTCCTATGGCGGCTGGCCATTATTTAACAGCCCATGAGACATGAATGTCTTCTTCCGATTAAAATTTGACATAATGTCGCGAAAAATGACCGTCATGGCGGTTGCATTCGACTGGTATCGGCGAGCTGAAATCCCTATAATTGCCGCGTTTGACGCTCCGGCGTCGCCCTTCCTACTCCCAGGTTAATCAGGTCGCAAAAATTTATGACTGATAAGTCCCATCAGTGCGTCATTATAGGTATTGCTGGCGCATCGGCTTCAGGTAAAAGTCTCATCGCCAGTACGCTTTACCGCGAATTACGTGAACAGGTTGGCGATGAGCACATTGGTGTGATCCCTGAAGACAGCTATTACAAAGACCAAAGCCATCTGTCGATGGAAGATCGGGTTAAAACCAACTATGACCACCCGAGCGCCATGGACCACAGCCTGCTGTTTCAGCATTTACAGACGCTTAAACGCGGCGAGGCGATTGAGCTGCCGGTTTACAGCTACGTAGAACATACCCGCACGCAGGAAACCGTGCATATCGAGCCGAAAAAAGTCATTATCCTCGAAGGGATCCTGCTGCTGACGGATGCGCGCCTGCGTGACGAGATGAACTTCTCTATTTTCGTCGACACCCCGCTGGATATTTGCCTGATGCGTCGTATTAAGCGCGACGTTAACGAGCGCGGGCGCTCGATGGATTCGGTGATGTCGCAATACCAGAAGACGGTTCGTCCGATGTTCCTGCAGTTTATTGAACCTTCTAAGCAATACGCCGATATTATCGTGCCGCGCGGCGGTAAAAACCGCATCGCTATCGATATCCTGAAAGCTAAAATTAGTCAGTTTTTTGAATAATTTCCCTGAATTAGGTACTGTGCAAACTCGGCTTGCCGCCTGATGGCGTGCGAGCGTGATGCATAAAAGGAGAAAGCGCATGCGTCTGTGTGACCGAGATATTGAAGCCTGGCTGGATGAAGGCCGTCTGGCAATTACCCCGCGTCCCCCGATGGAACGTATTAACGGGGCGACGGTTGATGTTCGCCTTGGCAATAAATTTCGTACCTTCAGTGGCCACACAGCGGCGTTTATCGATCTGAGCGGACCAAAAGCCGAAGTCAGCGCGGCGCTGGATCGGGTGATGAGCGAAGAAATCGTACTGGCCGACGGCGACGCGTTCTATCTTCATCCGGGCGAGCTGGCGTTGGCTGTGACCTATGAATCGGTCACGCTGCCGGCGGATTTGGTCGGCTGGCTGGACGGACGCTCCTCGCTGGCGCGTCTCGGATTGATGGTTCACGTGACTGCGCACCGTATCGACCCAGGCTGGTCCGGTTGCATCGTGCTCGAGTTTTTCAACTCCGGCAAGTTGCCGCTGGCGCTGCGTCCGGGAATGCTTATCGGCGCGCTGAGCTTTGAGCCGCTCTCCGGCCCGGCGGCGCGCCCGTACAACCGTCGCGAAGACGCGAAATACCGCGATCAGCAGGGCGCGGTTGCCAGCCGCATCGATAAAGACTGAGTGGACTGACCGTCGAGGGTGCCATGAGACGAATTCTGACGACGCTGATGATTTTGCTGGTGGTCATTGTTGCTGGCCTCTCGGCGTTGGTGCTGCTGGTCAATCCGAATGATTTCCGTGACGGGATGGTCAAACAGGTGGCTGCCCGTAGCGGTTACCAGCTCAAGCTGGATGGTCCGCTGCGTTGGCACGTCTGGCCGCAGCTGAGCATTCTTTCCGGGCGCATGACGCTGACCGAGCCGGGCGCCAGCGCGCCGCTGGTGCGGGCTGACAATATGCGCCTCGATGTCGCGCTGTTGCCGCTGCTTTCGCACAAGCTGCAGGTCGACAAGGTCATGCTCAAAGGCGCAGTCGTCGAACTGACGTCGCAGACCGAAGCGGTGAAAGACAGCACTGCCCCGGTCGAGCCGAAAAACAGCGATCTGCCGCGTATCAACACCGGCAGCGGCTGGTCATTTGATATTTCCCGTTTGCAGGTCGCCGACAGCGTGCTGGTGTTCCAGCATGCAAACGATGAGCTGGTGACCGTTCGCGACATCCGTCTGCAAATGGAACAGGATGCGCAACATCAGGCCACCGTTGAATTCAGGGGCCGGATGAACCGCGACCAGCGCGACTGGACGCTGTCGTTTACCGCTCAGGTCGACGGCAGCCGTTACCCGGATAATCTCTCCGCGACCTTTAATAAGATGAACTGGTCGCTTCAAGGCGCTGAGCTACCTGTACAGGGCATCAGCGGTCAGGCAAGCTTCCAGGCCGCCTGGAAGGAAGCGCAGAAGACGTTAAGCTTCAGCCAGCTTGCGTTGACGGCCAACGACAGCGTGCTGCGCGGCGAAGGCCATGTCGTGCTGGGCGATACGCAGCCGCAGTGGACGCTGAATCTGCAGGCTGACAAACTCGATCTGGATAACCTGCTGGGGCAGGAGGCGCCTGCAGCGACCACAACGGTCACTCAGCAAGGACAGAGCCAGCCGCCGCGTCAGCAAAGCCCGGTGATCGCGGATAACGATACCCGGCCTGATTACAGCAATCTGCGGGGGTTCAGCGCTGACCTGCTGCTCAACGCCGGTCAGGTTACCTGGCGCGGAATGAATTTCAGCAACGTCAGCGCACAGGCCAGCAACCAGTTTGGGCTGCTGACGATAAGCCAGCTACAGGGGACGCTGGACGGCGGCCAGATGTCACTGCCCGGTACGCTGGACGCCCGGGGGGCTGAACCGACGGCAAACTTCCAGCCGAAGCTGGATAACATTGAAATCGGGACGATCCTCAACGCGTTTGATTACCCCATTAATCTGACCGGTAAACTGTCGCTTGCTGGTGATTTTTCCGGCCAGAAGGTCGACGCCGACAATTTCCGTCATGACTGGCAGGGGCAGGCGCACCTTGAGCTGCGCGATTCCCGGGCGGAAGGGCTTAACTTCCAGCAACTGGTGCAGCAGGCGGTTGAGCGCAGCACCAACGTGAAGGGCAAAGAGAGTTTTGAAAGCGCCACCCGGCTGGATCTGTTTGCCAGTGATATTGCACTCGACAGCGGCGTGCTCGACTTCAGCAACATGAGCGGGCAGTCTTCCATGCTGGTGCTGGACGGCAGCGGTTCGCTTGATCTGATCAAAGAGCAGGGCGATATGCGCTTTAACGTGCGCGTGCTGGAGGGCTGGGAAGGCGACAGCAACCTGATTGCCGTACTGAAGAAAACGGCGATTCCGCTGCGGGTTTATGGCCCATGGGCGTCGCTGAACTACAGCCTGCAGGTAGACCAGGCGCTGCGCAAAGAGCTTCAGGATGAGATGAAGCGTCGTCTTAACCAGTGGGCCGACCGCAACCAGAACGACCAGAACAGCAAGGATCTGAAAAAACTGTTGGACAAGCTCTGACGCGCTTGGCGTCCGGGTTGTCTCCTTTGCCGGGCAGGTATCACACCGCCCGGCTTTTTATTATCCGGTGTTTGACGCCGGTATCATAATTTAATTATGGAATACACGGGAACAATATTAATATTCACCTGCGGATTATCTTATAAATACGCCATCGTGCAATTATAAAACCTTATTCTTCTTGTTTTTTATTATTGCTGGAAATATTGCCTGGCTAATTGTTTGAATTTACACCTCCGCCGCTGATGTCAATATAAAGAAACTCCTAAAAATAGCTTCGTGCATATGCTTAATATTATTCTTAAAAATACATGCTGCACCCTTTGTCAACTTGCCTGTTATTCTCTTAGCTGCAACAATTCTTCCGGCATCAAAAAAATACTCTTTTGTGTGATTTGGTAATTAGAAACTGAGTCAGTGCAGTGTGTTGGTCGCTGAGAACCAGGGGCGGTAGCGTGTCTGCAGATGTGATAATTAGCCCGATTATTCTGTCAAGAGCATACTGGCGAATGAATAATTTTTAGGACTGATGCTGGTTATATTATGCGGAGATTAACGGCATCCTCGATATGCCTGCCCTGCAGGAATATGACTTTATTTTATTCGTTCAGGATAATTTTTCTGCCAAAGTGATAAATAATCAATGATGAAATCCAAACTAAAATTGATGCCATTATTGGTGTCTGCCACCCTGATCAGTGGTTGCACGGTCCTTCCCGGCAGCAATATGTCTACCTTCGGAAAAGATGTGATGAAGCAGCAGGATGCTGATTTCGACATTGACCGAATGGTGAATGTTTATCCGCTGACCCCGCGACTGATTGAACAAATGCGCCCGCGCCCGGATGTGGCGCAGCCGAACGCGTCGCTGGATCAGGCGTTAAGCAATTATCAGTACCGTGTAGGGGCCGGGGATGTTCTGAGCGTGACGGTCTGGGATCACCCGGAGTTAACCACGCCCGCAGGCCAGTACCGCAGCTCCAGCGATACCGGCAACTGGGTGCAACCCGATGGCTCGATTTTCTATCCCTATATCGGCCGTGTGCAGGTTTCCGGTAAGACGCTGGCGGAAATCCGCACCGTCATTACCGGCCGTCTGGCGGCGTACATCACCGACCCGCAGGTCGACGTCAACGTTGCGGCTTTCCGCTCGCAAAAAGCCTATGTCTCAGGCCAGGTCACTAAGTCCGGCCAGCAGCCGATTACCAACGTGCCGCTGACGGTGCTCGACGCCATCAACGCCGCAGGGGGCCTGACCGAACTTGCCGACTGGCGCAATGTGGTGTTGACCCACAACGGCCGCGAGCAGCGTATCTCTCTGCAGGCGCTGATGCAAAACGGCGATCTCAGCCAGAACCGCCTGCTGTACCCGGGCGACATTCTGTTCGTGCCGCGCAATGACGACCTGAAAGTCTTCGTCATGGGCGAGGTGAAGAAACAGAGCACCCTCAAGATGGACTTCAGCGGTATGACGCTGACCGAAGCGCTGGGGCAGGCGGAAGGTATCGACCTGACGGCCTCCGACGCCAGCGGTATCTTCGTGATCCGTCCTATCAAAGACGGCAAGAGCGGCAAAATTGCCAACGTTTACCAGTTGAACATGTCTGACGCGACCTCGCTGGTGATGGCGACCAACTTCGTTCTGCAGCCGTATGACGTGGTGTATGTGACCACCGCGCCGGTAACGCGCTGGAACCGTCTTATCAACCAACTGCTGCCAACCATCAGTGGCGTACGCTACATGACGGACACGGCGAAAGACATTCATACCTGGTGATGCGCCATGTTTAACAAAATTCTTGTGGTTTGCGTTGGCAATATTTGCCGCTCCCCGACGGCGGAGCGGCTACTGAAAAACTACCTTCCGTCGCTAACCGTCGCGTCGGCCGGGCTGGGGGCGCTGGTGGGCAAAGGCGCGGACGATAGCGCGATGCGCGTTGCCGCGACCCATAACCTGTCGCTTGAAGGGCACTGCGCCCGACAGATCTCCAAAACGATGTGCCGCGAATACGATCTCATCCTGACGATGGAGAAGCGCCATATCGCCCGGCTGTGCGAGCTGGCGCCGGAGATGCGCGGAAAAGTCATGCTGTTCGGCCACTGGGACGACGAGCGTGAGATCCCCGATCCGTATCGTAAAAGCCGCGACGCTTTTGAAGCCGTGTACCACTTACTCGATCAGTCCGCGCTCCGATGGGCGCAGGCGTTGAAAGTACAGCAGGGATAACAATGACAGATAACGTAAAACCGATGGTCTCACCGGCCGCTGGCGGTGATGAAATCGATATTGGCCGCCTGCTCGGCACGGTAATAGAGGCGAAATGGTGGGTGCTTGGCATTACCGCGGCGTTTGCCGCCCTGTCAGTCATCTATGTCCTGTTCGCGACGCCTATCTACAGCGCGGATGCGCTGGTGCAGATTGAACAAAACACCAGCAGCTCGCTGGTACAGGATCTGAGTTCGGCGCTGAGCAACAAGCCGCCCGCTGCGGATGCGGAAATTCAGCTTATTCAGTCGCGCATGGTGCTGGGTAAAACGGTAGAGGATCTGAACCTTGACATCGCGGTGACGAAAAACACGTTTGTGCTGCTTGGGGCGGGGTGGGAGCGGCTGATGGGACGGGCGGGCGAGTCCGTAACCGTCAACAGCTTCACGCTGCCCGCCGGGATGAAAGACCAGGTTTTCACCCTTGAGGTGCTGGGACCAACGCAGTATCAGCTCACCAGCGACGGGGGTTTTAGCGCCCGCGGCCAGGTCGGGCAGAGGCTGGACAAAAGCGGTGTTGCCATCCTGGTCGGCGCCATTAACGCCCAGGCGGGCGGTGAGTTTACCGTCACCAAATACTCGACGCTCGGTATGATAAACACCCTGCAAAATAACCTCACCGTCACTGAAAACGGTAAGGATACCGGGGTGCTGAGCCTGACCTATACCGGGGAAGACCGGGAGCAGATCCGCGATATTCTCAGCAGCATCACCCGCAACTATCTTGCGCAAAATGTGGAGCGTAAATCGGAAGAGGCGGCGAAAAGCCTGGCTTTCCTCGCCAGACAGTTGCCGGAGGTGCGCAGTCGCCTGGATATCGCTGAGAACAAGCTCAACGCCTATCGCCAGCAGAAAGATTCGGTTGATATGTCGCTTGAAGCGAAATCGGTGCTCGACTCAATGGTCAACATCGACGCCCAGCTTAACCAGTTGACCTTCAGCGAAGCGGAAATCTCCAAGCTGTATACCACAATTCACCCGGCCTACCGCACGCTGCTGGAGAAGCGCCGTACGCTGGAGGAGGAGAAAGCCAGCCTCACCAAACGCATTACCGCCATGCCGCAGACCCAGCAGGAAATTGTGCGCCTGACGCGGGATGTGGAATCCGGCCAGCAGGTTTATATGCAACTGCTGAATAAACAGCAGGAGCTGAAGATTCAGGAAGCGAGCACGGTGGGCGATGTGCGAATCGTCGACCAGGCGATTACCCAACCGGGCGTCCTGAAGCCGAAAAAAGCGCTGATTGTCCTCGGCGGCATTATTCTCGGCCTGATGCTGTCGATTGTCGGCGTGCTGCTGCGTTCGCTGTTCAACCGCGGCATTGAAAGCCCGCAGGTGCTCGAAGAGCAGGGCATTAACGTCTATGCCAGCATTCCGCTGTCGGAATGGCAGAAAAAGCGCGATCAGGTGAAAACCGTCAAGGGCGTCAAGCGCTATAAGCAGAGCCAACTGCTGGCGGTAGGCAACCCGACCGACCTCGCCATTGAGGCCGTGCGCAGCCTGCGCACCAGCCTGCACTTCGCCATGATGCAGGCCGCCAACAACGTGCTGATGATGACCGGGGTCAGCCCGTCGATCGGCAAAACCTTTGTCTGCGCCAACCTGGCGGCCGTCATCAGCCAGACTGGCAAGCGCGTGCTGCTTATCGACTGCGATATGCGCAAGGGCTACACCCACGAACTGCTCGGCACCACCAATGATAACGGGCTGGCGGAATGGCTGGTCGGGAAAACCGAGATTGTCCAGAGCGTCAAGCGGACTTCCATCAGCAATTTTGACCTCGTCCCGCGCGGGCAGGTCCCGCCGAATCCGTCCGAACTGCTGATGAGCGGGCGCTTTGCCGAACTGGTGAAATGGGCCAGCGAGCACTATGACCTGGTGCTTATCGATACCCCGCCGATTCTGGCGGTCACCGATGCCGGTATCGTCGGGCGTCATGTCGGCACCACGCTGATGGTGGCGCGCTACGCGGTGAACACCCTCAAAGAGGTGGAAACCAGCCTGAGCCGCTTCGGGCAGAACGGCATCCCGGTGAAAGGCGTGATCCTCAACTCTATCTTCCGCCGTGCCTCCGGTTATCAGGATTACGGTTATTACGAGTACGAATACAAGTCCGACAGTCAATAATCATGGCAGGTCTCTTATGGTAATTAACGAACATCCGCTGATCTCCATTTATATGCCCACGTGGAACCGACAGCAGCTGGCCATTCGCGCGATTAAATCCGTATTGCGTCAGGATTATCCCCACTGGGAGCTTATCGTGGTGGACGACTGCTCCGCCGCCTGGGAGCAACTGCAGCAGTTTATCACCGGGCTTAACGATGCGCGTGTGCGTTATACCCGTAATGCGCACAACGGCGGCGCCTGCGCGGTGCGCAATCAGGCGATTTTGCAGGCCTCCGGCCAGTTTATCACCGGCATTGACGACGACGACGAGTGGACGCCGAATCGCCTGTCGGTGTTCCTGGCGTACCGCCAGCAGTTGCAGTGCCATGCGTTCCTGTACGCCAATGATTACGTCTGCGAAGGGGAAGTCTATTCGCAGCCGGCGAGTCTGCCGCTGTACCCGAAATCCCCCTATTCGCGCCAGCTGTTCTACAAGCGCAATATCATCGGCAACCAGGTCTTTACCTGGGCGTGGCGCTTCAAAGAAAGCCTGTTTGATACCGAGCTCAAAGCCGCTCAGGATTATGACATTTTCCTGCGTATGGTGGTGGCGTACGGCGAGCCGTGGAAAGTCGAGGACGCGACGCAAATCCTGCACATTAACCACGGCGAGATGCAGATAACCTCGTCGCCGAAAAAATTCTCCGGCTACTTCCAGTTTTATCGCAAGCACAAAGCCAAATTTGACCGCGCCAGCAAAAAGTACCAGCTGTTTACGCTCTATCAGATCCGCAATAAGCGCATGAACTGGCGCACGCTGCTGACGCTGTTCTCGCTGCGTAACGGCAAACGTCTGGCCGACGGCCTGCGGGGGAAATGATGCTCGACGATTTACGTGCCAACAGCTGGAGCCTGCGGCCCTGCTGCATGGTGATGGCCTACCGTATCGCCCATTTTTGCTCCGTGTGGCGTAAGAAAAATATCCTCAACAACCTGTGGGCCGCGCCGGTGCTGGTGCTGTACCGGCTGGCGACAGAGTGCCTGTTTGGCTATGAAATTCAGGCTGCCGCGACCATTGGCCGTCGCTTCGTCATCCATCACGGTTATGCCGTGGTGATCAATAAACGCGTGGTGGCCGGGGATGATTTTGTCATCCGCCATGGCGTGACTATCGGCAACCGCGGGGCAGACAATCTGGCCTGCCCGGTTATCGGCAACAACGTCGAGCTGGGCGCCAACGTGGTGATGATTGGCGATATTCGTATCGGCCATAACGTGAAGGTCGGCGCAGGCAGCGTGGTGCTCGACAGCGTGCCGGACGATGCGCGGGTGGTGGGAGAGAAAGCGCGAGTGAAGGTGAACATATGAATATTCTGCAATTTAACGTCCGTCTTGCGGAGGGCGGGGCGGCAGGTGTGGCGCTTGACCTGCACCAGCGGGCGCTGCAACAGGGGCTGTCATCGCGCTTTGTGTATGGCTACGGTAAAGGCGGTAACAAGAGCGTCAGCCATGACCGCTACCCGAATGTTATCAAGCACACCGCGCGGGTGACCTCAATGGCGAATCTGGCGCTGTTTCGGCTGTTTAATCGCGACCTGTTCGGCAATCTCAACGGTCTGTGGCAAACCGTCACCCGCACGCCGGGGCCGCTGGTGCTGCATTTTCATGTGCTGCACAGCTACTGGCTAAACCTGGATGAGGTGGTGGCGTTTTGTCATCGCCTGAAGGCGCAGCGGGATGATGTCCGCGTTGTCTGGACCCTGCACGACCACTGGAGCGTGACCGGGCGCTGCGCGTTTCTCGACGGCTGCGATGGCTGGCAAACCGGCTGCGTGAAATGCCCGACGCTGACCAACTACCCGCCGGTCAACATCGACCGCGCGCGTCAGCAGGTGGGCGGCAAACGCCTGCTGTTTCGCGAGATGATCGCGCTGGGCTGTCAGTTTATTTCGCCGAGTCTGCATGTCGCCCAGGCGTTTAACCGACTCTACGGCGAAGGGCACTGCCGGATTGTGAATAACGGTATTGATGTGGCGACCGAGGCGATTTTACGCGAACTGTCGCCGCAGGTGGTGACGGGCCAGACGCCGAAAATCGCCGTCGTGGCGCATGACCTGCGCTACGACGGTAAAACTGACCAGCAGCTGGTGCGGGATATTATCGCGCTGGGCGAGGCGGTAGAAGTTCACACCTTCGGCAAGTTCTCGCCGTTTAGCGGCAGCAACGTGGTGAACCACGGTTTTCTGACCGACAAACGCCAACTGATGAACGCGCTGAACCCGATGGATGCGCTGCTGTTCAGCTCCCGGGTCGATAACTACCCGCTTATCCTCTGCGAAGCGCTCTCCATCGGCGTCCCGGTGATCGCGACGCCGAGTGACGCCGCCCAGGAGGTGCTGGATAAATCCGGCGGCCGTACGGTAGCGCGCGAGGAGGTGCTGGCGCTGGTGCAATTGCCGAAAGCGCAGATTGCGCAGGCGGTCTTCGCCACCACGCTTGCGGCGTTTCACCAGCGCAGCCGTCAGGCCTACAGCGGGCAACAGATGCTGGAGGAGTATGTCTCGTTCTATCAGAGTCTGTAGCTACCTGCTGCTGCCGTTAATCTATCTGCTGGTTAACGTCAAAATCGCGCAACTGGGGGAAAGTTTTCCCATCACAATAGTGACCTTTCTGCCGGTGCTGCTGTTGTTGTACGTCGAACGCATCAATCTGAAAAAGCTGATGATTGCGCTCGGTATCGGCGGCGGGCTGACGCTGTTTAATTACGTCTTCGGCAAGTCGCTTGACGCCAGCAAGTACGTCACTTCGACGATGCTGTTTGTCTACATCATTATCATCATCGGCATGGTGTGGAGTATTCGCTTTAAGACCATCTCGCCGCATAACCACCGTAAAATCCTGCGCTTTTTCTATGCGGTGGTCACGCTGGTGGTGATGCTGGCGGCGGCTGAAATGGCGCAGATTATTCTCAGCGGCGGCAGTAGCCTGATGGAAACAATTTCGAAGTTTCTGATTTACAGCAATAGCTATGTGCTCAACTTTATCAAGTTTGGCGGCAAGCGGACCACCGCGCTTTATTTTGAACCAGCGTTCTTCGCTCTGGCATTAATCTCAATTTGGCTCAGTATCAAACAGTTCGGTATCAAAACAGCGAAAACCGATGGTATGATTCTGGCAGGGATAATACTTTCGGGTTCATTTTCCGGAGTAATGGCTTTTATCTTATTTTATTTGCTGGAGTGGGCCTTTCAGTACTTGAATAAGGAGGCGATTAGGAAAAAACTGCCGTTGGCGATTATCTCTTTTGCGGTCTTTTTAGTCGGCGTGGTATTTGCTTTTCCGTATATTTCTGAGCGGCTTGGCGACCTCGGTACAGAAGGGTCGTCATCGTACTACCGAATTATTGGCCCTCTGGTGATGGTGGGGTATTCATTAACCCATATTGACGGGGTGGTGCGTTTTGGTTCGCTGTATGAGTATGTCGCGTCATTCGGAATTTTTAACGGTGCGGACGTTGGTAAAACGATAGATAATGGACTGTATCTGTTAATTATCTATTTCTCATGGTTCGCCATATTGCTCACGGTGTGGTATCTGCTAAACGTGGCGAAAATGACAATTACCGCGTTTGGCAACAACCAGAATTTTGGTGTGCAGTTGTATTTATTTTTTCCGGTGTCGCTGTTCTTTACTGGCTCTATTTTTAGTCCGGAATATGCTTTTTTAATTGTCTGTCCGTTTATTCTGCGTAAAGCGCTGAAGATAACGCACAGCGAATGAGGTGGAATATGCTGCTAAGTGTGATTACCGTTGCATTTCGTAATTATGACGGCGTGGTAAAAACCTGGCAATCGCTGGCCCATCTGGCGCGCGATCCGCGTATCGAGTTTGAGTGGATTGTCGTCGATGGCGCCTCGGGCGACGGTACTGAGGAATTTCTGAAAAAGCATAACGGCGAGTACCGGTTACGCTACGTCGCCGAGAAGGACAACGGCATCTATGACGCCATGAATAAAGGCATCGCCATGGCCCAGGGCCGCTTTGCGCTGTTTCTCAATTCCGGGGACGTGTTTCATCCGGATGCGGCGGAGGTGGTGGCGCAGCTGGCGGCGAAGAAAAACGATGCGATGGTGATTGCCGACGCGCTGCTGGATTTTGGCGATGGCCATAAACGCCGTCGGGACGCCAAACCCGGCTGGTATATTTACCACAGCCTGCCAGCCAGCCATCAGGCAATCTTTTTCCCGCTCAGCGGGCTCAAGAAATACCCGTACGATCTGCAATATCGCGTTTCTTCTGATTATGCGCTGACCGCCAGAATGTATAAGGCCGGGTATTGCTTTACGCGTATTAAAGGACTGGTTTCGGAATTTTCCATGGGCGGCGTATCAACCTCCAATAATCTGCAACTGTGCCAGGATGCCAGAGCCGTGCAGCGCAATATATTACGCATGCCAGGGGTTCTGACGGCGTTGTCTTATTTATTACGTTTGCGCACCACCGGTAAAGCAAAAGCCTTATATAACAAAACCTGAATATAATGGCAGATTATGCAGGAATTAAGTGGATTCTCGGTGCCAAAAGGGTTCCGGGGCGCGGGAGGTATTAAGGTGCAGTTATGGTGGGCGGTACAGGCAACGCTGTTTGCCGGGTCGCCACAAATATTTTATCGCTGGCGCGCTTTTTTATTACGCCTGTTCGGCGCGCAGGTGGGGAAAAATGTGGTGGTCCGTCCATCAGTCAAAATTACCTATCCATGGAAATTAACGCTCGGCGATTACGCATGGGTGGGGGATGACGCCGTTTTATATTCTCTGGGTGATATCACCATCGGCAAAAATTCCGTGATATCGCAGAAGTGTTATTTGTGTACCGGCAGTCACGACTACCGCAGTGCGCATTTTGATATTACCGCGACGCCGATTGTGATTGGCGAAAAATGCTGGCTGGCGACGGATGTCTTTGTCGCACCCGGGGTCTCGATTGGCGATGGCACCGTGGTGGGGGCGCGCAGCAGCGTATTTAAATCATTACCGGCAAACGCGATTTGCCGGGGTAATCCCGCAGTGGTGACGCGCGAACGCGTGGAATCCGTAAATATTGAGGAACAGAAACATGACTAAAGTCGCTCTCATCACCGGCGTAACCGGGCAGGATGGCTCTTACCTGGCAGAACTGCTGCTGGAAAAAGGGTATGAAGTACATGGTATTAAGCGTCGCGCCTCCTCGTTCAATACTGAACGCGTGGATCACATTTATCAGGACCCGCACGCTGGCAACCCGAAGTTTCACCTGCACTACGGCGACCTGACCGATACCTCCAACCTGACGCGTATTTTGCAGGAAGTGCAGCCGGATGAGGTGTACAACCTCGGCGCGATGAGCCATGTGGCGGTCTCCTTTGAGTCGCCGGAATATACTGCGGACGTCGACGCTATCGGCACCCTGCGTCTGCTGGAGGCGATCCGCTTCCTGGGGCTGGAGAAGAAAACCCGTTTCTACCAGGCGTCGACCTCGGAGCTGTACGGTCTGGTGCAGGAGATCCCGCAGAAAGAGACCACGCCGTTTTACCCGCGCTCGCCGTATGCCGTCGCCAAGCTGTACGCCTACTGGATAACCGTCAACTACCGCGAATCTTACGGGATGTACGCTTGTAACGGCATTCTGTTCAACCACGAATCCCCGCGTCGCGGCGAAACCTTCGTGACCCGCAAAATCACCCGCGCTATCGCCAACATTGCCCAGGGGCTGGAGAAGCGTCTGTACCTTGGCAACATGGACTCCCTGCGTGACTGGGGACATGCCAAAGACTACGTCAAAATGCAGTGGATGATGCTACAGCAGGCGCAGCCGGAAGATTTCGTGATCGCCACCGGCGTGCAGTACTCCGTGCGCCAGTTTGTCGGGATGGCGGCGGCGCAGCTGGGCATCAAGCTGCGTTTTGAAGGCCAGGGCGTGGATGAGAAAGGCATTGTGGTCTCGGTGACCGGCCATGACGCGCCGGGGGTGA
>NZ_JAFAGS010000033.1 GCF_019237635.1 Pluralibacter sp. | reverse complement strand
TAACCTTCGTGCGGCAGGGTACAGCAACATCGAGTTTCACAAAGGTGCGCTCGACAGCGAACAGCTGAAAGAGTCGATCCGTGATGCTCATTTCATCGGCCTGCGTTCCCGTACGCATCTGACGGAAGAGATGTTTGCCGCTGCCGAGAAACTGGTCGCCGTGGGGTGCTTTTGTATCGGCACCAACCAGGTGGATCTTGAAGCGGCGGCAAAGCGCGGTGTCCCGGTCTTTAACGCGCCGTTCTCCAACACTCGCTCTGTCGCTGAGCTGGTGATTGGCGAACTGCTGCTGCTGCTGCGCGGCGTGCCGGAAGCCAACGCGAAGGCGCACCGCGGTTTGTGGAACAAACAGGCGGTTGGCTGCTTTGAAGCGCGCGGCAAAAAGCTGGGGATCATCGGCTATGGCCATATTGGCACGCAACTGGGTATTCTGGCGGAATCGCTCGGTATGCACGTCTATTTCTACGATATCGAAAACAAGCTGCCGCTGGGCAATGCCACCCAGGTTCAACACCTTTCCGACCTGCTGAACATGAGCGACGTCGTCAGCCTGCACGTGCCGGAAAACGCGTCGACGAAAGATATGATGGGCCATGAAGAGCTGGGGCTGATGAAACCGGGTTCGCTACTGATCAACGCCTCACGCGGCACGGTGGTGGACATTCCGGCTCTGTGCGATGCGCTGGCGCGCAAACATCTCGCCGGGGCGGCTATCGACGTCTTCCCGACCGAACCTGCGACCAACAGCGACCCGTTTACATCGGCGCTGTGCGAGTTTGATAACGTGATCCTGACGCCGCACATCGGCGGCTCCACGCAGGAAGCGCAGGAGAATATCGGCCTGGAAGTGGCTGGCAAGCTGGCGAAATACTCCGATAACGGCTCAACGCTCTCTGCGGTGAACTTCCCGGAGGTGTCGCTGCCGCTACACGGCGGGCGTCGTTTGCTGCACATCCATGAAAACCGTCCAGGCGTGCTGACGTCGCTGAACCAGATCTTTGCCGACCAGGGTGTGAACATCGCGGCTCAGTATCTGCAAACCTCACCGAAGATTGGCTACGTGGTGATTGATATTGAAGCGGATGAAGATATTGCCGAAAAAGCGCTGCTGAGCATGAAGGCGATTCCGGGAACCATTCGCGCGCGTCTGCTGTACTGATTTTACCCGTTTGCCGGGTATGCGTCAGCGCACCCGGCTGTTATTTCACCAGCGCCACACCTTCGACGGCGTCACCACCGCAGGCAGCGGAATATCCCATTTCTCCACCGGCAGGGCATCGACCTGCTGGCAATCATGCGCATAACCTACCGGATGCAGGCCATACTGCCGCCAGTTTTGCAGGGTCCTGTCGTAAAACCCGCCGCCCATCCCCAGACGTTGCCCGCTGGCATCGAACGCCACCAACGGGGTTATCAGCACATCCAGCCGCTGCAGCGGCAGCACATCGCGCACATCCAGCCTGGGCTCCTGAATTTTCAGACGGTTTATCACCAGATCAGAGGCCGGGTGATAGTTTAGAAACAGCAGATGACCCGGGCTAAACGGGTGCAATACCGGGAGATAAACCCGTTTACCGCTGCGCCAGAGCTGTTCAATCAGCGGCTGGGTATCGAGTTCACCGTCAAAGGAGAGAAACAAGGCGACCGTATGGGCCATGACCAACGGCGGATACGCCATCATGCGTGCAGCGGCCTGACCGGCAAAGTGTGTTTGTTGTTGTGCAGTGAGCGCGCGGCGACGTTGCCGAATGAGCTGGCGAATTTGTTGTCTTGCTGAAGGGATATCAGACGATGCGATCATGGTAGTAGTAGAAAGAAGGGGAATCTCCGAGATGCCGCCGCAGGCTGTAACCCTTGAACCCTTGGTTCAAGGTGAATGCGTCGTCACAGTCTTAAGGCTTCTCGGACGAACCGAGCGTGCTCACCGACCATGGAGCGCCACATTCTTGTGGTATGAAATATCGGCTCAGGGGACTGGCCCGCTTGCGAACATCTCAGAGAAATTTTGTCTTCAGGGTCACTCTACCACAGTTGGCCATGAAGTGTTATTCAAACTTTGAACCCGTTCGTTCGGTTATGCGACCCTGATCAAGCAATGCCTGTTCTATGGTCTGTTGGAGCATCCGAATACGTTGTTCCATACTTGCAGCGTAGTCACGCGTCTTCGCTTTTTCCTGAGTCAATTCATAGCTGATGTTGAGTGCGGCAATGAACACCAGCTGCTCAGTATTTGTGACTCTAGTGCGAACTTTGAGATCTTGCAACCGCTGATTCAGATCGTCCGCGGCCTGATTCAGGGCATCCCTTTGTTCAGGCGGGCAATTCACTCGCAGTGAACGGCCAAAAATTTGGATATCGACGGGTTCTGCAGACATGCCACCTTCCTGCTGATTGACTGCGCGGCCTTCACGTCCCGTTCCGGGGTCTGCGAAGGGGCGACACTATAGCTACCCTGGTGTGAAGATACAAGCCCTTTTCTGGTATCACCAGGGTCCAAAGTGGTAGCATAACATGATATCCCTCCCAACGACGACGAATGCGCATGTCTATACAGAACGAAATGCCTGGTTACAACGAGTTGAACCAGTTACTGAACCAACAAGGGGTAGGCTTAACGCCTGCCGAGATGCATGGCCTGATTAGCGGCATTCTCTGCGGCGGCAATCAGGACAGCAGCTGGCTGCCGCTGGTCCATGACCTGACCAACGAAGGCCTGGCGTTCGGGCACGACCTGGCGCAGGCGCTGCGTAAAATGCATGCGGTAACCAGTGACGCGCTGGAGGACGATGGCTTCCTGTTCCAGCTGTATATGCCGGACGGCGACGACATCAGCGTATTTGACCGCGCCGACGCGCTGGCAGGCTGGGTGAACCACTTCCTGCTCGGTCTTGGCGTGACGCAGCCGAAACTCGATAAAGTGAAGGGCGAGACCGGCGAAGCCATTGACGATCTGCGCAATATCGCCCAGCTCGGCTATGACGAAGATGAAGATCAAGAAGAGCTGGAGATGTCGCTGGAAGAGATCGTGGAATACGTCCGCGTTGCGGCGCTGCTGTGCCACGATACCTTTACGCGTCCGCAGCCGACGGCGCCGGAAGTGCGTAAACCGACGCTGCACTAAGAGAATGTGAATGGAGGTGTCATGAAACAGCAGGAGTTTGACCGTCGACGCCAGGCGTTGTTGGCGCAAATGCAGCCGGGCAGCGCGGCGCTGATTTTTGCCGCGCCGGAGGCCGTGCGCAGCGCGGATACGGAATATCCCTACCGGCAAAACAGCGATTTCTGGTACTTCACCGGTTTTAACGAACCGGAAGCGGTGCTGGTGCTGATTAAGAGCAATGACACCCACAACCACAGCGTTTTGTTTAACCGCGTACGCGATCTGAGTGCGGAAATCTGGTTCGGGCGCCGCCTGGGTCAGGAAGCCGCGCCTGCGAAGCTGGGGGTCGATCGCGCGCTTCCCTTTAGCGAAATCAACCAGCAGCTGCATCAGTTGCTCAACGGGCTCGATGCCATTTATCACGCGCAGGGCGAATACGCCTGGGCCGATGAAATAGTCCATGAGGCGCTGGAGAAGCTGCGCAAAGGCGCCAGACAAAACCTGAAAGCGCCTGCCGCCATTATCGACTGGCGGCCGCTGGTGCATGAAATGCGCCTGTTTAAATCCGCCGCCGAGCTTGAGGTGATGCGACGGGCGGGCGAAATCAGCGCGCTGGCGCACATCAGGGCGATGGAGAAGTGCCGTCCCGGCATGTTTGAGTTTCAGCTTGAAGGCGAGATCCTCCACGAATTTAACCGCCACGGCGCGCGATTCCCCTCGTACAACACCATTGTGGGCGGCGGTGAAAACGGCTGCATTTTGCATTACACCGAAAACGAAGCGCCGCTGCGCGATGGCGATCTGGTGCTGATTGATGCTGGCTGCGAGTTTAACGGCTACGCTGGCGACATCACCCGCACCTTCCCGGTCAATGGCAAGTTCACCCCGGCGCAGCGCGAGATTTACGATATCGTCCTTGAGTCGCTGGAGACGGCGCTGGCGCTGTACCGGCCGGGCACCAGCATGCAGGAGGTGACCCGCGCGGTCGTGCGCGTGATGGTCACCGGGCTGGCGCGGCTTGGCATTCTGAAGGGCGAAATTGACCCGTTGATTCTCGACAACGCGCATCGCCCTTTCTTCATGCATGGTCTGAGCCACTGGCTGGGGCTGGATGTTCACGACGTCGGCAATCACGGCCCGGACCGTTCGCGTCTGCTGGAGCCGGGTATGGTGCTGACGGTTGAACCCGGGCTGTATATCGCGCCGAATGCCGATGTCCCGGCGCAGTACCGCGGTATTGGCATTCGCATTGAAGACGATATCGTTATCACCGAGACCGGTAATGAGAATCTCACTGCCAGCGTGGTGAAAAAGGCCGATGACATCGAGGCGCTGATGGCAGCGCATCAATCATGAGCGTGATCATCGTCGGCGGTGGAATGACCGGCGCGACGCTGGCGCTGGCGATTTCGCACTTAAGCCGCGGCCAGCTACCGGTGCATCTGATAGAAGCCGTTGCGCCTGACACGCAGCAGCATCCGGGGTTCGACGCCCGGGCGATCGCGCTTGCCGCGGGCACTTGCCAGCAACTGGCGCGCGTCGGGATCTGGCAGGCGATTGCGGATTGCTCAACCGCCATTCGTACTGTTCACGTCAGCGACAGGGGCCATGCGGGGTTTGTGACGCTGGATGCGCAGGACCACAGTCTGCCCGCGCTGGGGCAGGTCGTGGAGCTGCATGATGTGGGGCAGCGTCTCTTTACGCTGTTGCGTAAAGCGCCAGGCGTAATGTTGCATTGTCCGGCGCGGGTCGCGGGTGTTACCCGCAGCCAGGCGCAGGTGAGTGTGACGCTGGACAACGGCGACACAGTGACCGGCAAGCTGCTGGTCGCGGCGGACGGTTCACGGTCCGCCCTCGCCGAACAGTGTGGCATCAGCTGGCAGCAACAGCCGTATGAACAACTGGCGGTGATTGCCAACGTCACGACGACGCAGCCGCATAACGGGCGGGCGTTTGAGCGCTTTACCGAATATGGCCCGCTGGCGATGTTGCCGATGTCGGACGGGCGCTGCTCGCTGGTGTGGTGTCACCCTCAGGCGCAGCGCGAGGCGATTCTCGGCTGGTCTGACGAACGTTTTTGTCATGAATTACAGCAGGCATTCGGCTGGCGGCTGGGGCGTATTACCCACGTCGGCGTTCGCCACGCCTACCCGCTGTCGCTGACGGTGGCGAGCAGAACCATTTCTCACCGTCTGGCGCTGGTCGGCAATGCGGCGCAAACCCTGCATCCGATTGCCGGGCAGGGCTTTAACCTCGGCCTGCGCGATGTGATGACCCTCGCGGAGATGCTATCCCAGGCCGATGACCCGGGCGAGTACGGCCTGCTCGGGCGCTATCAGGACCGGCGTGCTGACGATAAAGCCGCCACCATCGGTGTGACGGATGGCCTGGTGCATCTGTTCGCAAACCGCTGGGCGCCGCTGGTGGTTGGGCGTAACGTCGGGCTGATGGCGATGGAATTATTTACTCCGGCGCGCGATGCGCTGGCGCAGCGTACCCTCGGCATGGTGGCGAGATAAGGAGTTACAGAGTGCAGAATGTTGATGTCGCGATTGTCGGCGGCGGTATGGTTGGGCTGGCGGTAGCCTGCGGGTTACAGGGGAGCGGGCTGCGGGTTGCCGTGCTGGAGCAGAGCCAGCCGCAGCCGCTGTCCGTCGATGCCCCGCCTGCGCTGCGCGTTAGCGCAATCAATGCCGCCAGTGAAAAGCTGCTGACCCGACTGGACGTCTGGTCCGCTATCGTCGCGCAGCGCGCGAGCTGCTATCACGGCATGGAGGTCTGGGATAAAGACAGCTTCGGGCGTATCGCGTTTGATGACCAGAGTATGGGGTTCAGCCATCTCGGACACATTATTGAAAACGCAGTGATCCATCAGGCATTGTGGCAAAAAGCGCAGCGCTGCCAGGATGTAACGCTGCTGGCGCCTGCCGAGGTACAGCAGGTCGTCTGGGGTGAAAACGAGGCGTTTCTTAGCCTGAAAGACGGCAACATGCTGACGGCGCGGCTGGTGGTCGGCGCCGACGGCGCGAACTCGTGGCTGCGTAATAAGGCGGATATCGCGCTGACGTCATGGGATTACCGCCATCATGCGCTGGTGGCGACCGTCCGTACCGCTGAGCCGCATCAGGCCATTGCGCGCCAGGCATTTCACGGCGACGGTATTCTGGCCTTCCTGCCGTTAAGCGACCCGCATGTGTGCTCTATCGTCTGGTCGCTGTCGCCGCAGGAGGCTGAACAGATGAAAAATGCCGATGCCGCGACCTTCAATCAGGCGCTGGATATCGCCTTTGATAACCGTCTGGGGCTGTGCGAGGTGGAGAGCGAGCGGTTGGTGTTCCCGCTAACCGGACGTTACGCACGGCAGTTCGCCGCACATCGTCTGGCGCTGGTTGGCGATGCGGCGCACACCATCCATCCGCTGGCGGGACAAGGGGTAAACCTGGGCTTTATGGATGCCGCCGAGCTGATTGAAGAGCTCCGGCGCCTGCACGGGCAGGGCAAAGATATCGGCCAGCATTTCTATCTGCGCCGCTATGAGCGCAGCCGTAAACACAGTGCGGCCGTGATGCTGGCAGGAATGCAGGGATTCCGCGAGCTGTTCTCTGGCGCCAATCCGGCGAAAAAACTGTTTCGCGATATCGGCCTGAAGCTTGCCGATACGTTACCCGGCGTGAAGCCGCAATTGATCCGCCAGGCAATGGGCCTCAACGATCTCCCCGCCTGGCTTCGTTAACCCCGTCACACTTCTCGACCCGGCCCTGGCGCCGGGTTCTTTTTCCTCGTTTGAAATATTCTAATTTCACCTCTTTTTTCGCATTACTTTTATTTATCTGGCAAAAAATGAAATTCAGAAATTTGGGTCTATTTTCCGCATTAAATGTCATCCTTCTCTAAATAACATTCCATGATGTTAATTTTATGTGGCATTTGTCGCAATAAGGTAGTCAATCATTCTGTAGAGTTTCCTGCGCGTTTTGGTCATAAGCTAATGTGATGACCCATTTTCTCTTATGGTTTACTGCCGGTATCGGTGGTAAGTTCAGACGAATAGAGAACGTTTGCGTCGGTACCCGGGAGCGGTGTCGACGCAGGGTTTTGTCGGTGAAAAATCACCGGTGAAACTCCCGGTAGCCCTGTTTACTCAACGAGGAAAAGATGGCCCAACAGACGCCTTTGTATGAACAACACACGCTGTGCGGCGCACGTATGGTGGACTTTCACGGCTGGATGATGCCGCTGCACTACGGTTCGCAGATAGACGAACACCATGCGGTTCGCACTGGTGCCGGTATGTTCGACGTGTCTCACATGACCATTGTCGACCTTCATGGCAGCCGCACCCGCGAGTTCCTGCGCTATTTGCTGGCCAATGACGTGGCGAAGCTCACCAAACCGGGCAAAGCGCTGTACACCGGTATGCTCAATGCCTCCGGCGGCGTGATTGATGACCTGATTGTTTATTTCCTTTCCGAAGATTTTTTCCGCCTCGTCGTTAACTCCGCAACTCGTGAAAAAGACCTCGCCTGGATTACCCGGCATGCCGAACCGTACGGCATCGAGATCGTCGAGCGTGAGGATCTGGCGCTGATCGCTGTTCAGGGGCCAGACGCTCAGGCAAAAGCCGCAACGCTGTTCAGCGATGCGCAGCGCCGCGCCGTTGAGGGTATGAAGCCGTTTTTCGGCGTGCAGGCAGGCGATTTATTTGTGGCGACCACCGGCTATACCGGCGAAGCGGGCTATGAAATCGCCATGCCAAACGAAAAGGCCGCGGACTTCTGGCGGGCGCTGGTGGAAGCCGGGGTGAAACCCTGTGGCCTGGGCGCGCGCGATACGCTGCGTCTGGAAGCCGGTATGAACCTGTATGGTCAGGAGATGGATGAAAGCATCTCTCCGCTGGCGGCGAACATGGGCTGGACCCTCGCCTGGGAACCGTCAGACCGTGATTTTATCGGCCGCGAGGTGCTTGAAGCGCAGCGCCAGCACGGTACCGAACAGCTGGTGGGCCTGGTGATGACCGAAAAAGGCGTACTGCGCGGCGAACTGCCGGTTCGCTTCACTGATGCCCAGGGCAACCAGAAAGAAGGCATTATCACCAGCGGCACATTCTCACCGACGCTGGGTTACAGCATTGCGCTGGCACGCGTTCCGGCGGGCATCGGCGAAACGGCCGTGGTGCAGATCCGCAACCGCGAAATGCCAGTGAAAGTGACGAAACCTGTATTTGTACGCGGCGGCAAAGCCGTTGTGTAACTGATGATTATTTTTGGAGAAAATTCAATGAGCAATGTACCTGCAGAACTGAAATACAGCAAAGAACACGAGTGGCTGCGTAAAGAAGCGGACGGCACCTACACCGTTGGCATCACCGAACATGCGCAGGAGCTGCTGGGCGATATGGTCTTCGTTGACCTGCCGGACGTTGGCGCAACGGTAGAAGCGGGTGATGACTGTGCGGTCGCAGAATCCGTAAAAGCGGCGTCAGACATCTACGCGCCGATCGGCGGCGAAATTGTTGCGGTTAACGAAGAGCTGAATGACTCTCCGGAGCTGGTGAACAGCGAGCCGTACGCCGCAGGCTGGATCTTCCGCATCAAAGCCAGCAACGAAAGTCAGGTTGCCGCGCTGCTGGATTCCAGCGCATATGAAGCACTGTTAGAAGACGAATAAATACGCGTCATCCTTCACGTTGCAGGCGCGTTGGCTTTCCTCGCTCACCCCAGTCACTGACTTGTGTAAGTTTCTGGGGATTCGCTGCGTCGCCGCCTTCCTGCAACGCGAATGATTTAGCGTATTCAGATAATTTTCCAATACGATTCACTGCACGTTTCAGGAACCATCGCTCATGACACAGACTTTAAGCCAGCTTGAAAACCGTGGCGCTTTCATTGAACGTCACATTGGGCCGGATGCTCAGCAACAGCAGGAGATGCTGAGTACCGTTGGCGCGGATTCATTAAACGCACTGATCGGCCAGATCGTGCCAAAAGACATCCAACTGGCAACGCCGCCGCAGGTGGGGGAAGCCGCCACGGAATACGCCGCGCTTGCCGAGCTGAAAGCGATTGCCGGTCGCAACAAGCGCTTTAAGTCTTACATCGGTATGGGTTACACCCCGGTGCACCTGCCGCCGGTTATCCTGCGTAATATGCTGGAAAACCCGGGCTGGTATACCGCCTACACCCCGTATCAGCCGGAAGTGTCACAGGGGCGTCTTGAGGCGCTGCTTAACTTCCAGCAGGTTACGCTGGATCTGACCGGGCTGGATATGGCCTCGGCCTCCCTGCTGGATGAAGCGACCGCCGCCGCAGAAGCGATGGCGATGGCGAAGCGCATCAGCAAACTGAAAAACGCCAACCGCTTCTTTGTCGCGGCGGATATCCACCCACAGACGCTGGACGTCGTGCGGACCCGCGCGGAAACCTTCGGTTTTGACGTGATTGTCGATGATGCGGAAAAAGCGCTCGACCATCAGGACGTGTTCGGCGTGCTGTTGCAGCAGGTGGGCACCACTGGCGAAGTGCATGACTACAGCAAACTGATTGCCGAGCTGAAAGCGCGCAAAGTCGTGGTCAGCGTGGCCGCTGATTTTATGGCGCTGGTTCTGCTGACGGCGCCGGGCAAGCAGGGCGCGGACATTGTGTTCGGCTCAGCGCAGCGTTTTGGCGTACCGATGGGCTACGGCGGTCCGCACGCGGCGTTCTTCGCAGCAAAAGATGAATTCAAACGCTCCATGCCCGGCCGTATTATCGGCGTATCAAAAGATGCCGCGGGCAATACCGCGCTGCGCATGGCGATGCAGACTCGCGAGCAGCATATCCGCCGTGAGAAAGCGAACTCCAATATTTGTACCTCGCAGGTGCTGCTGGCCAACATCGCCAGCCTCTACGCGGTATACCACGGGCCGGTAGGCCTGAAGCGTATTGCCACCCGCATTCACCGCTTTGCCGATATTCTGGCAACAGGCCTGCAGCAGAAGGGGCAAAAGCTGCGTCATGCGCACTTCTTTGACACCTTGTGCATAGAGGTTGCGGATAAAGCCGCCGTGCTGGCGCGTGCGACCGCGGCTGAGATAAACCTGCGCAGCGACATCCACAACGCCGTCGGCGTGACGCTGGATGAAACCACCACCCGTGAAGATGTGATGGCGCTGTTCAGCGTTATCCTGGGCGATAACCACGGCCTGAACGTTGATTCGTTGGATAAAGACGTCGCGATGGACAGCCGCTCCATCCAGGAGAACATGCTGCGCGATGACGCTATCCTGAGCCATCCGGTATTCAATCGCTACCATAGCGAAACCGAGATGATGCGCTACATGCACGGGCTTGAGCGTAAAGATCTGGCGCTGAACCAGGCGATGATCCCGCTTGGTTCCTGCACCATGAAGCTCAACGCGGCGGCGGAAATGATCCCTATCACCTGGCCGGAATTTGCCGAGCTGCACCCGTTCTGCCCGGCAGAGCAGGCGGAAGGCTACCATCAGATGATTAGCCAGCTTTCCGACTGGCTGGTGAAGCTGACCGGTTACGACGCGCTGTGTATGCAGCCGAACTCCGGCGCGCAGGGCGAATATGCTGGCTTGCTGGCGATTCGTCACTACCACGAAAGCCGTAATGAAGGGCATCGTGATATCTGTCTGATCCCAAGTTCTGCGCACGGCACTAACCCGGCGTCCGCCCAGATGGCCGGTATGCAGGTGGTGGTTGTGGCCTGCGATAAGAACGGCAACATCGATCTGTCTGATCTGCGTGCAAAAGCGGAGCAGGCAGGTGACAACCTTTCCTGCATCATGGTGACCTATCCGTCTACCCACGGCGTTTATGAAGAGACCATCCGTGAAGTATGCGAAGTGGTGCATCAGTTTGGCGGCCAGGTATACCTCGACGGCGCGAACATGAACGCACAGGTGGGGATCACCTCGCCGGGCTTTATCGGCGCGGATGTGTCGCACCTTAACCTGCACAAAACCTTCTGCATTCCGCACGGCGGCGGCGGCCCGGGCATGGGACCGATCGGCGTGAAAGCGCACCTGGCGCCGTTCGTGCCAGGTCACAGCGTGGTACAGATCGAAGGAATGTTGACCCGTCAGGGCGCGGTTTCCGCCGCACCGTTCGGCAGCGCATCTATTCTGCCGATCAGCTGGATGTACATCCGCATGATGGGTGCGGAAGGGCTGAAGCAGGCAAGCCAGGTGGCTATCCTCAATGCCAACTACATCGCGACGCGTCTGAAAGAGGCTTATCCGGTGCTGTATACCGGCCGCGATGGTCGCGTGGCGCACGAGTGCATCCTTGATATTCGTCCGCTGAAAGATGAAACCGGCATTAGCGAGCTGGACATCGCCAAACGTCTGATCGATTTCGGTTTCCACGCGCCAACCATGTCCTTCCCGGTCGCGGGTACACTGATGGTTGAGCCGACCGAGTCGGAGAGCAAAGTTGAGTTGGATCGCTTTATCGACGCGATGCTGGCTATTCGCGGTGAAATCGACCGCGTGAAGGCGGGCGAGTGGACGCTGGAAGATAACCCGCTGGTTAACGCGCCGCACACCCAGAACGAGCTGGTGGCGGAGTGGAACCACGGTTATACCCGTGAGCAGGCCGTGTTCCCGGCGGGTGTGGCGAACAAGTACTGGCCGACGGTGAAACGTCTTGATGACGTTTACGGCGACCGTAATCTGTTCTGTTCCTGCGTGCCGATGAGCGAATACCAGTAATCGTTGTTCAGTAGTGATGTAGGCCGGGTAAGTGTTAGCGCCACCCGGCTTTTTTATTGGGAGAATGTAATGGCAATTGCGCTTGTCACTGGCGCCAGCCGCGGAATAGGTAAAGCGACCGCGCTGCAGCTGGCTCAGGAAGGTTACACCGTGGCGGTGAACTATCATCACAATATCAACGCTGCGACGGAAGTTATCAACGCGATAGCAGAGGCAGGCGGCAGGGCATTTTCGCTGCGTGCGGATATCAGCGACGAAGCGCAAGTGATGGCGATGTTTGAGAGCCTCGATAGTGAAGGCGAACCGCTCACCGCGCTGGTCAATAATGCAGGTATCCTGTTTGAGCAATCCACCATCGAAAACTTGTCCGCTGATCGCATCAACCGTGTGCTGGCGACCAACGTGACGGGCTATTTTCTTTGCTGTCGCGAAGCGGTGAAACGTATGTCGCTTAAACATGGCGGGCAGGGTGGAGCGATCGTGAATGTCTCATCTGCGGCGTCACGGCTGGGAGCGCCTTTCGAATATGTTGATTATGCGGCGTCAAAGGGGGCCGTGGATACATTGACCACCGGATTGTCTCTTGAAGTGGCAGCACAGGGTATTCGCGTGAACGGCGTGCGTCCCGGTCTAATCTATACCGAGATGCATGCCTCTGGCGGGGAACCGGGGCGGGTGGATCGCGTGAAGTCGATGCTACCTATGCAGCGTGGCGGTCAGCCGGAAGAGGTGGCGCAGGCGATTGTCTGGCTGCTGAGCGAGAAGGCGTCGTATGTGACGGGAAGTTTTATTGAATTAGCGGGTGGGAAATAACACCCGGTGGCGCTTTCGCTTACCGGGCCGACGTTTTTGTAGGCCGGTGCAAGCGCAGCGCCGCCCGACGTGACAGAGTTAAAGCATCTCGCCGTTGCTGGCAATCACTTCTTTATACCAGTTGAAGCTTTTCTTACGTGAGCGGGACATGTCGCCGGTGCCGTCATCGTGCTTATTCACGTAGATAAAACCGTAACGTTTGCTGTACTGCCCGGTGGTGAAGGAGACACAGTCGATGCAGCCCCACGGCGTGTACCCCATCAGATTCACGCCATCGTAGGTTACGGCTTTCATCATCTCTTCGACATGAGCGCGCAGGTAGTCGATGCGGTAGTCATCGTTGATGCTGCCGTCCTCTTCCACCTTGTCATAGGCGCCAAAACCGTTCTCGACGATAAACAGCGGTTTCTGGTAGCGTTCGTACAGTTCGCACAGCGAATAGCGCAGGCCAACCGGGTCAATCTGCCAACCCCAGTCGGAGGCTTTCACGTGTGGGTTTGGCACGCTGCCTTCGAAGCCGGAAATCGCATCGCCGCTACCGCCTTCCGCTTTCACCGCGTTGGTCATGTAGTAGCTGAAGCCGAGGTAGTCACAGGTGCCTTCACGCAGAATAGCGTCGTCGCCAGCTTCCATGTTGATATTGAAACCGCGGCGTTCCCACTCGTTGAGGACGTAAGACGGGTAGTAACCACGCAGTTGCACGTCGGTGAAGACGTAACGTTCACGCATGGATTCCTGGGCGAACATTACATCCTCTGGTTTGCAGGAGAACGGATACAGCGCCACCATCGCCAGCATGCAGCCGACTTTCATGTCCGGGTTGATGCGCCGCGCCGCCTTCACCGCCAGCGCACTGGCGACGAACTGGTGGTGCAGCACCTGGTACATGGTCTCTTCCGGGTTTGCATGCCCGGTGTAAACTACCCCGGAGCAGCAGTAGCTGAACAGCGGCGCGCGCCAGTTACGCTGGTTGTTGATTTCGTTAAAGGTCATCCAGTATTTGACCTTGTGCTTATAGCGCTCGAAGACCACGTCGGCGAAGCGCACGAAGAAATCCACCACCTTACGGTTGGTCCAGCCGCCGTACGCCTGTACCAGATGCAGCGGCATTTCGAAGTGGGAGAGGGTGATGACCGGTTCGATGTTGTATTTGAGCTGTTCATCGAACATGTCGTCGTAGAACTTCAGCCCTTCTTCGTTGGGCTGCGTTTCGTCGCCCTGCGGGAAGATGCGGGTCCAGGCGATTGAGGTACGGAAGCATTTGAAGCCCATTTCGGCAAACAGCCTGATGTCTTCTTTATAATGACCGTAAAAATCGACCGCCTCATGGTTCGGGTAGTATTTGCCAGGCACGACCTCCTGAGTGATTTCGCGCGGTACGCCGTGCGCGCCGCCGGTCAGCACATCGCAGATGCTCGGTCCTTTACCACCTTTATTCCAGCCGCCTTCCACCTGGTGTGCGGCAACCGCGCCGCCCCATAAGAAATCTTTCGGTAAGGTCAGTTTTTTCATCGAAGCTAATCCCATTTTATGACTCTGTTGGTTTCGAGTCTAACAAAGCGGAATTAAATGTCACGATATAACAATTTACCGTAAATGTGATTTGTTACATCGAAAAAACAACCTGTTTTATTCTGCCAGTTTCTTCGCAAGTTTGCGGCCAAGTGATTCCAGAATATAAATAACCGGTACTTGAGTGGTAATATCGTAGACGCCGCCGATGCGCATTTGCGGGACATGCCAGGAGAGATTGAAGTCGGCAAGCTTCGCGAGCCGTGAGTGCTCATGGCTGGTAATGGAGAGCACCTTGCAGTGGTGCAGGCTGAACTGACTGGCGAAACGCAGGATCTCTTCCGTTTCACCGGAGACGGATAGCACGATTGCCAGCGCATTTTTCGCCATATCATTAGTTACCGGGAAATAGGGGTCATCAATATGGTTACTGAATTTTCCTACGTTAGAGAAAAAGCGCGCGCCATATTTCGCCAGTGCTCCCGAAGTACCCGCGCCGACAAATATAATGCGTTCTGAGGATAATATAATATCGACGGCGTTATCCAGTAGTGTGTCGAACTCGTCATTATTGACGCCTTTGAAAAAACTGATAATTTCACTGGCGCCGAAATTGGCCTGCTGGGGTTCGTTTTGTTCTAAATATAATTTAAAACGTACGCGGAACTCCGAGTATCCTTCGCAGCCCAGTTTGCGGCAAAAGCGCAGTACCGTTGTTGTGGACACCCCGGCCGCATCAGAAAGCTCGCGAATGGTCATATACATGACCTTGTCACGATTTTTGATGACATAGTGGTAGACCATCATCTCAAGATTGTTGAGACTGGCGACAGCGGCGTGGGAGAAGATACTCACGATAACAGCAACTCATAAAACCCATTCGGATACAGGAATCATATCATGGCGCCAAACGACATCACTTTTTTTCAACGTTTCCAGGATGACATTCTGGCCGGACGTAAGACGATAACCCTCCGTGACGCCAGTGAATCCCACTTCAAAACCGGCGATGTGCTGCGCACGGGACGCTATGAAGACAACGGCTACTTTTGCACAATTGAGGTCATCGGCACCTCGACCGTGACGCTGGATACGCTGACCGACACCCACGCGCAGCAGGAGAATATGACCCGTAGCGAGCTGCGTGCGGTCATTGAAGCGATCTACCCGGGACAGAATCAGTTTTATGTTATTGAATTTAAATGTCTTTAATAAAAACTGTACGGTTGTGAGTTGAAAATGTTATCTAACGTGTTGATATTTCTTGGTTTGTAAAAACTTGCCTTTTTATTTTAGCTAACATGTGTTCACTGGAATCATTCTCAGCTACGCTAGGGGAGCGTTAAAAGTTACTTTGTTCTCCTGGAGTTCGATATGGTTCATAAGCCATTAATTACACAGGGCTATTCTCTGGCAGAAGAAATTGCCAACAGCATCAGTCACGGCATTGGTCTGGTGTTTGGCATCGTCGGTCTGGTGCTGTTGCTGGTACAGGCCGTGGATGCCCGCGCCAGCGCGATGGCAATCACCAGCTACAGCCTGTACGGCGGCAGTATGATCCTGCTGTTTCTGGCATCCACGCTTTATCATGCTATCCCGCATCAGCGGGCGAAAGTATGGCTTAAAAAATTCGACCATTGCGCCATTTATCTGTTGATTGCTGGCACCTATACGCCCTTTCTGCTGGTGGGGCTGGATTCCCCTCTGGCGCGCGGGCTGATGATCGTCATCTGGAGCCTTGCGCTGCTCGGGATCCTGTTCAAACTGACCATTGCGCACCGCTTCAAAATTCTCTCGCTGGTGACCTATTTAACCATGGGCTGGCTGTCGCTGATCGTAGTGTATCAACTGGCGCTGAAGCTGGCGGCAGGAGGCGTAACGCTACTGGCGGTGGGCGGGGTGGTCTATTCGCTGGGCGTCATTTTCTACGTCTGCAAACGTATCCCGTATAATCACGCTATCTGGCACGGTTTTGTGCTCGGCGGCAGCGTATGCCATTTCCTGGCGATTTATCTGTACGTTGGGCAGGCATAAAGGGATTTGCCCGGCTGGCGTCACGCCGCCGGGCAAAAAATGTTACTCGTCTAACGAATAGGGCAGCGGTTCGATACGCAGCGTGCTGTTAGCGTCGTCGCGTACACGGAAGATGCTGTCCGGCTCCATGTCGTTATTCATCACCACCTGCACCAGCAGGCGCCCGTCATCGAGCGCGACGGCGGCCAGTACGCTGCCGGTGCGTCGCCAGTTTTCGCCCATTTTCAGCTCAAGGTCTTCACCCGCTTGCGGTACGCGGCTGGCGCTGCCCGCGAGGAACCACAGCGCGCGTTTGTTGGCGCCGCGGAATTTCGCGCGAGCAACCATCTCCTGGCCGGTATAGCAACCTTTTTTAAAGCTGATGCCGCCCAGTGCCTGAAGGTTGGTCGCCTGCGGGATAAACTGCGCGCTGTTAACGGCGTCGATCGTCGGCAGACCGGCTTCGATGTTCAGCGCCAGCCACTGCTGGCTGTTGTTCAGCTGCGCTTCCCCGCGCAGCGCGTCGGCAACGCGTCCTGCGGTCTTGGCAGAGACGACCAGCAGAAAACGCTCGGCCGGGTGTTCAAACCACAGCAGGGTGCTGTCGCCCTCGGAAACCGCCTGTACGTCGCGGTCCGGCAACTGGCTGAACACGTTGGTCAGCGCGGCGCGCGCCTGGAAACCCGCAACGCCCAGCAGTACCCGGTCATCGTTTGGCGCGATGACGACTTTGGAGAACACCGCATATTTTTTCAGCTCCGTCAGCTGCGCATCTCGTACGCTGCGACGCTCGATCCAGGCAAAGCAGTCCTGCTGACGGAACAGGCGCAGGTTGCTCCACATTTTGCCTTTGGCATCGCAATGCGCCACCAGCAGGTGCTGATGTTCGGTCAACTGCGCGACATCTGCCGTCACCTGACCCTGAAGATACTTTTCGCTGTCCTGACCGCTGATGGTTGCCAGCGCCCAGTCGTCGAGCGTCATCAGGGTCAACGGCAGACGGGCGGACGCTGAAGGCTGACGCGGAGGAAATGGAGTAAAAGCCATAGTAATGTCCTGAATAGCTTAACGCAGAGTTAATGACTAATGGTAAAAGAGCTATAGCGCATTGCAAGCGCTTTCAGAAGTCCATTTGTGCCGTTATCCTGCTTTACGAGAAAGCACGGAAAATGATGCAACACCTTGCAAAGATGAAGGGTTTTCAGGGAAGAGGCACCGCAAAGCGCAATATTCCTGTAAAGTAAGTGCAAGAAACGCGTTAAACTACTCTGTATCAATATGCAGGAAGGTCAACATGGACATTAGTAATAAAGCCCGTATCCATTGGGCATGCCGCCGCGGTATGCGTGAGCTCGATATTTCCATCATGCCGTTCTTTGAATATGAATATGACACGCTGAGCGACAGCGATAAGCAGCTCTTTATTCGCCTTCTTGAGTGCGACGACCCCGATTTATTCAACTGGCTGATGAACCACGGTAAGCCAGCGGATGCGGAACTGCAAAGGATGGTGCAACTCATTCAGACACGGAATCGGGAACGTGGTCCTGTGGCAATCTGATCTTCGCGTCTCATGGCGCGCTCAGTGGGTGTCTCTGCTGCTCCATGGTCTGGTGGCGGCGGCGATATTGCTGATGCCCTGGCCGCTGAGCTACACCCCGCTATGGCTGGTGCTCCTGTCGCTGGTAGTATTCGACTGCGTGCGCAGCCAGCGTCGCATCAACGCCCGTCAGGGGGAAATCAAACTGCTGATGGATTCCCGTCTGCGCTGGCATAACCAGGAGTGGGAAATTCTTGGCACCCCCTGGGTCATCAACTGCGGGATGATGCTGCGCTTACGCAGAACGGGGAGCTACAAAAAAATGCACCTGTGGATTGCGGCTGACAGCATGGATGCCGGGGAGTGGCGGGATTTGCGCCGGGCGATATTGCAGCACCCGGCGCGGCAGTAAAAGGCCGTCAGGAAAACTGTTCGGCCATTTCGCCAAGGATCTGCTCACACCAGTTCTGCAGACGCTCGTCGCTCAGATCGTATTGATTGGTTTCGTCCAGCGCCAGACCGACAAACAGCTGGCCGTCGGCGATAATCGGCTTCTTGCTCGTAAATTCGTAGCCTTCGGTCGGCCAGTAGCCGATAATTTTCACCGCTTTGGCGACCAGTTTGTCATGCAGCATGCCGAGCGCGTCCAGGAACCATTCTCCGTAGCCGAGCTGGTCGCCCATCCCGTACATCGCGATGATTTTGCCATCCAGTTTCAGCGTATCCAGTTGCTCCCAGACCGCTTCCCAGTCTTCCTGAATTTCACCGAAATCCCAGGTCGGAATGCCGAGGATGAGCACGTCATACTGCTCCATCAACTGCGGGGAATCATCCTTCAGGTTGTGTAGCGTCACCAGTTCCGGGCCGATAATGTCGCGGATTTTCTCCGCCGCCATTTCGGTATAGCAGGTGCTGGAACCATAAAACAGGCCAATTTTCATCGCAAAAACTCTCAGTGCTTGCTGTAACTTTGCGCTAGTGTATCAGAAAGGTAACGCCTTAAGGCATAATGACCCGATTGCAGCACTGAAGAGGCGAATGTGGAAAAGGATCTCGCACAAATAGAGCAATTTCTGGATGCGCTGTGGCTGGAGAAGAACCTGGCCGAGAATACGCTAAGCGCCTATCGTCGCGATCTGACCATGGTGGCGGCATGGTTGCAGCACCGTGGGTTATCGCTGGAAACCGTCCAACCCGGCGATTTGCAAGACCTGCTGGCCGAGCGCGTTGACGGCGGCTACAAGGCGACCAGTTCGGCGCGGCTGCTCAGCGCTATGCGCCGCTTGTTTCAGCACCTCTACCGGGAAAAAATCCGTCCGGACGATCCCAGCGCGCCGCTGGCGTCGCCCAAACTGCCGCAGCGGTTGCCAAAAGATCTGAGCGAAAACCAGGTCGATCGCCTGTTGCAGGCGCCGTTGGTGGATCAACCGCTGGAGCTTCGCGATAAAGCGATGCTCGAAGTGCTGTACGCGACCGGGCTTCGCGTTTCTGAGCTGGTTGGCCTGTCGATGAGCGATATCAGCCTGCGCCAGGGCGTGGTCAGGGTCATCGGTAAAGGCAATAAAGAACGGTTGGTTCCGCTTGGCGAAGAGGCCGTCTACTGGCTTGAGACCTACCTGGAGCATGGGCGTCCGTGGTTGCTCAACGGCGTTTCCATCGATGTGCTGTTTCCCAGCCAGCGAGCGCAACAGATGACGCGACAAACGTTCTGGCATCGGATAAAACATTATGCCCAACTGGCGGGGATCGACAGCGAAAAACTGTCGCCGCACGTCCTTCGTCATGCGTTTGCGACGCATCTGCTGAACCATGGCGCGGATCTGCGCGTGGTGCAGATGCTGCTGGGACATAGCGATCTTTCCACCACACAGATTTATACGCACGTCGCTACCGAGCGGCTGCGTCAACTTCATCAACAGCACCACCCGCGGGCGTGATGTTGAAACTATGGGATGGGTTATGAAAAAAGGTTTACTGACATTCTCTTTGCTGGCCGCCGCGCTGTCCGGCGCCGCGCATGCTGACGATACCGCTATTCGCCAGTCGCTGACTAAACTGGGTGTGCAGAGCACGGATATTCAACCTGCGCCGGTTGCCGGTATGAAAACCGTGCTGACCAACAGCGGCGTTCTGTACGTGACCGACGACGGTAAACACATCATTCAGGGGCCGATGTACGATGTCAGCGGCGCTCAGCCGGTGAACGTGACCAACACGCTGCTGGTGGGGAAACTGAACGCGCTGGAAAAAGAGATGATCATCTACAAAGCGCCGCAGGAAAAACACGTCATTACCGTGTTTACCGATATCACCTGCGGCTATTGCCACAAGCTGCATGAAGAGATGAAAGACTATAACGCGCTGGGGATAACCGTGCGTTATCTGGCGTTCCCGCGTCAGGGCGTGCAGAGCCAGGCGGAGCAGGATATGAAGGCTATCTGGTGCGCGAAAGATCGCAATAAAGCCTTTGACGACGCCATGAACGGCAAAGGCGTTCAGCCAGCGAGTTGCGATATCACCCTCGCTAACCACTATGCGCTGGGCGTGCAGTTTGGCGTCAACGGCACCCCGGCCATCGTCCTGAATGATGGCTTCGTGGTGCCGGGTTATCAGGGGCCGCAGGAAATGAAAGCGTTCCTGGACGAACATCAAAAACAGACCAGCGGTAAGTAATTGGCGTGAGACAACCTATTCCCTTGCGGCGTCGGGAGGTCGATGAAAGCGCTGACCTTCCGGCAGACCTGCCGCCGCTATTAAGACGACTGTACGCCAGCCGCGGCGTGCGCAGCGCCGCCGACCTGGAACGCGGTGTGAAAGGCATGCTGCCCTGGCAGCAGTTGAACGGCGTCGATAAAGCCGTTGAAATGCTCTACGGCGCGTTTCGTGAAGGCGTGCGGATTATCGTGGTCGGCGACTTCGACGCCGACGGCGCGACCAGCACCGCGCTGAGCGTACTGAGTCTGCGCGCGCTGGGCTGCCGGAACGTATCATATCTGGTGCCGAATCGCTTTGAAGATGGCTACGGGCTGAGCCCGGAGGTGGTCGAACAGGCCCATGCTCGCGGCGCTCAGATGATAGTGACCGTGGACAACGGCATTTCGTCTCATGCGGGCGTCGAGCGCGCCCATGCGTTAGGGATCCCGGTGCTGGTGACCGATCACCACCTGCCAGGTGACACACTGCCTGCCGCGGACGCCATCATTAACCCCAATCTGCGTGACTGCGAATTTCCCTCTAAATCACTGGCGGGCGTCGGCGTGGCGTTTTATCTGATGCTGGCGCTACGTACCTATCTTCGTGATAAGGGCTGGTTTGAGGAGCAGGGGATAACGCCGCCGAATTTGGCGGAGCTGCTTGATCTCGTGGCGCTTGGCACGGTAGCGGACGTCGTGCCGCTCGATGCTAACAACCGTATTCTGACCTGGCAGGGGCTTAGCCGTATTCGCGCTGGTAAGTGCCGGCCGGGGATCAAGGCGCTGCTTGAAGTCTCGAACCGCGACGCGCAAAAGCTTGCCGCCAGCGACCTCGGCTTTGCGCTTGGTCCGCGTCTGAATGCGGCAGGAAGGCTGGACGATATGTCCGTTGGCGTGGCGCTGTTGTTGTGCGACAACATCGGCGAAGCCCGAATGCTCGCCAGCGACCTTGATGCGCTGAACCAGACGCGTAAGGAGATTGAGCAGGGCATGCAGGCCGAAGCGCTGACGTTGTGTGAAAAGCTTGAACAAAGCCACGAAACGTTGCCCGGCGGTCTGGCGATGTATCACCCGGAGTGGCACCAGGGCGTGGTCGGCATTCTGGCCTCGCGGATTAAAGAGCGTTTCCACCGGCCCGTCATTGCGTTCGCTCCCGCGGGCGACGGCACGTTAAAAGGCTCAGGTCGCTCCATTCAGGGGCTGCATATGCGCGATGCGCTGGAGCGCCTCGATACGCTGTTCCCGGGGCTGATGCTCAAGTTCGGTGGTCATGCGATGGCCGCGGGATTGTCGCTGGAAGAGGCTAAATTCGCCGAATTTCAGCGCCGTTTCGGCGAACTGGTGACCGAATGGCTGGACCCGTCGCTGTTGCAGGGCGAGATTGTTTCCGATGGCCCGCTGTCGCCGTCGGACATGACGCTTGAAGTGGCGCAGCTGTTGCGCGATGCGGGTCCGTGGGGACAAATGTTTCCAGAGCCGCTGTTCGACGGACGCTTTCGCCTGCTACAGCAGCGCCTGGTCGGCGAACGACACCTGAAGGTGATGGTGGAGCCGGTCGGCGGCGGCCCGCTGCTGGACGGCATTGCGTTTAATATCGACACCGCCTGTTGGCCGGATAACGGTGTGCGCGAAGTCGAGCTGGCTTACAAGCTGGATATCAACGAATTTCGTGGCAACCGGAGCGTACAACTGATCATTGACAACATCTGGGCAGGTTAACTCAGTAATCACTATAAAAAAGGGGGGGAATCCGCTAAAATTCCGCCCCTATCACCGTATTTTGACTAGTCCATAAAAGAAATCAGACCATGTTTGAAATTAATCCGGTAAAAAACCGAATTCAGGACCTCACTGAGCGCTCAGACGTTCTTAGGGGGTATCTTTGACTATGATGCCAAGAAAGAGCGTCTCGAAGAAGTAAACGCCGAGCTGGAGCAGCCGGACGTCTGGAACGAACCTGAACGCGCCCAAGCGCTGGGGAAAGAGCGTTCCTCTCTGGAAGCTATCGTCGATACGCTGAATCAAATGGCGCAGGGGCTGGAAGACGTCTCTGGCCTGCTGGAACTCGCGGTCGAAGCCGACGACGAAGAAACCTTCAACGAAGCCGTTGCTGAACTTGACGTACTGGAAGAGAAGCTGGCTCAGCTCGAATTCCGCCGCATGTTCTCCGGCGAGTACGACAGCGCCGACTGCTATCTCGATATCCAGGCCGGTTCCGGCGGTACGGAAGCGCAGGACTGGGCGAGCATGCTGCTGCGTATGTACCTGCGTTGGGCGGAAGCGCGCGGTTTCAAAACCGAAGTGATTGAAGAGTCTGAAGGCGAAGTCGCTGGCCTGAAATCGGCGACGATCAAAATTTCCGGCGATTACGCCTACGGCTGGTTACGTACTGAAACCGGCGTGCATCGCCTGGTGCGTAAGAGCCCGTTCGACTCCGGCGGCCGCCGTCATACCTCGTTTAGTTCTGCATTCGTCTATCCGGAAGTGGATGAAGATATTGATATCGACATCAACCCGGCAGACCTGCGTATCGACGTATACCGCGCCTCAGGGGCGGGCGGCCAGCACGTTAACCGTACGGAATCTGCGGTACGTATTACCCATATTCCGAGCGGGCTGGTGACGCAGTGTCAGAATGACCGCTCACAGCACAAGAACAAAGACCAGGCCATGAAGCAGATGAAAGCGAAGCTTTATGAGCTGGAAATGCAGAAGAAGAATGCCGAGAAGCAGGCGATGGAAGACACCAAGTCCGATATCGGCTGGGGTAGCCAGATTCGTTCCTATGTCCTGGACGACTCGCGCATTAAAGATCTGCGTACTGGTGTAGAGACCCGCAATACCCAGGCCGTGCTGGATGGCAGCCTGGATCAATTTATCGAAGCAAGTTTGAAAGCAGGGTTATGAGGAACCAAAATGTCTGAACAACAAGCACAAGGTGCCGACGAGGCAATTGACCTTAATAATGAACTGAAATCCCGCCGTGAAAAGCTGGCAGCGCTGCGTGAAGAGCAGGCTGTCGCATTCCCGAACGATTTCCGTCGCGATCATACCTCTGACCAATTGCACTCTGAATTCGATGCCAAGGAAAACGAGGAACTCGAATCCCTGAACGTTGAAGTCTCTGTTGCTGGCCGTATGATGACCCGCCGTATTATGGGTAAAGCCTCCTTCATCACGTTGCAGGACGTGGGTGGCCGTATCCAGCTGTACGCGTCGCGTGACGATCTGCCGGAAGGCGTTTATAACGATCAGTTCAAAAAATGGGATCTCGGCGACATCATCGCCGCGCGTGGTAAGCTGTTTAAGACCAAAACTGGCGAGCTGTCCATTCACTGCACCGAACTGCGCCTGCTGACGAAAGCACTGCGCCCGCTGCCGGACAAATTCCACGGTCTGCAGGATCAAGAAGCGCGTTACCGTCAGCGTTATCTGGATCTCATCGCTAACGATGAATCCCGCAATACCTTCAAAATCCGCTCTCAGATCCTGGCTGGCATGCGTAAGTTCATGGTCGGCCGTGGCTTTATGGAAGTCGAAACGCCAATGATGCAGGTGATCCCGGGTGGTGCCTCCGCACGTCCGTTCATCACTCATCACAACGCGCTGGATATGGACATGTACCTGCGTATCGCGCCGGAACTGTACCTGAAACGTCTGGTGGTTGGCGGTTTCGAACGCGTTTTCGAAATTAACCGTAACTTCCGTAACGAAGGTATCTCCGTTCGTCACAACCCTGAGTTCACCATGATGGAACTCTACATGGCGTACGCAGACTACAAAGATCTGATCGAACTGACCGAGTCTCTGTTCCGCACTCTGGCGCAGGACGTTCTGGGTAAAACCGAAGTGCCTTACGGCGAACATACTTTCGACTTCGGCAAGCCGTTCGTTAAACTGACCATGCGTGAAGCTATCAAGAAGTATCGTCCTGAAACCAACATGGCCGACCTGGACAACTTCGACGCGGCGAAAGCCATCGCAGAATCTATCGGCATTCATGTCGAGAAGAGCTGGGGTCTGGGCCGTATCGTCACTGAAATCTTTGACGAAGTAGCGGAAGCCCACCTGATTCAGCCGACCTTCATCACCGAATATCCGGCTGAGGTGTCTCCGCTGGCGCGCCGTAACGATGTGAACCCTGAAATCACTGATCGCTTCGAATTCTTCATCGGCGGCCGTGAAATCGGTAACGGCTTTAGCGAGCTGAACGATGCGGAAGATCAGGCGCAGCGCTTCCTGGACCAGGTGAATGCGAAAGCTGCTGGTGACGACGAAGCGATGTTCTACGACGAAGACTACGTGACCGCACTGGAACACGGTCTGCCGCCGACGGCGGGTCTGGGTATCGGTATCGACCGTATGGTTATGCTGTTCACCAACAGCCACACCATCCGCGACGTTATCCTGTTCCCGGCACTGCGCCCGGTGAAGTAATCTCTCGCCTGTGGTGAGTAAAAGCCCGGTAGCTAAGTTGCTTACCGGGCTTTTTTTTAATCTCCGCATGCCCTGATTAGCATTGGCATCCTGTCCTGTACTGTTATCATAGGCATTCTTATTTCCACCTGATGAGGATTCGTTTTGCTTGCAGGAAGCCTGATTCGACATCCATTTCGTCTTCTTTTGTGCCTTACGCTTGGGCTGATTCTCGTGGGATGCTCCTCGGGCTCTGGCGATGGCACGACGTATACTGTGAAGCGTGGCGATACGCTCTACCGCATTTCGCGCGCGACCGGCACCAGTGTTAGCGACCTGGCGCGGCTCAACAACCTGTCGCCACCGTATACCATTGAGGTCGGGCAGCGTCTGAAGACCAATGGCAGCACCGGTTCCTCGAAGAGCGGGAAGTCGAAAGGCAGTACCAGCATGGCAAAAGTGACGCCGTCTTCTCAGGTCCCACAAGCCTCATGGCCACCAGTGGGGCAGCGCTGCTGGCGCTGGCCGACCAGCGGAAAAGTGGTATTGCCGTATTCCACTGCCGATGGCGGTAATAAAGGCATCGATATCGCGGGTTCCCGCGGGCAGCCGGTTTATGCCGCCGGTGCGGGCAAGGTGGTGTATGTCGGCAACCAGCTGCGCGGCTATGGCAACCTGATCATGATTAAGCACAGCGAAGATTACATCACCGCCTACGCCCATAACGACAAGATGATGGTGAACAATGGTCAGAGCGTGAAAATCGGCCAGCAGATAGCCACAATGGGCAACTCGGATGCGGATACCGTGAAGCTTCACTTCCAGATCCGTTACCGCGCAACGGCTATCGATCCGCTGCGCTATCTGCCGCCGCAGGGCAGTAAGCCTAAGTGTTAACAGGTTATTTTCTCGCCAGTTAAGCGAGACGAGTCTTGCCAGACAGTGTGTAAGGTTTATAATGCCTTACGCACACCAATGCGGGCGTAGTTCAATGGTAGAACGAGAGCTTCCCAAGCTCTATACGAGGGTTCGATTCCCTTCGCCCGCTCCATACCCAGCCTTATAACTCCAAATTCTGTATCAGGTAATCAATAAACTTGCGGCATTTAAGGCGGATCCGATGGTCGCCAGCGTAGACAATAGTGATGTCCTGTACCGGCAATTTATATTCGGGAAAGAGTTGTACCAGTTCGCCGCTGGCGATTTCAGCTCTGACCAGCCATTCAGGTAATACGGCGATACCGAGTCCGGCG
>NZ_JAFAGS010000029.1 GCF_019237635.1 Pluralibacter sp. | reverse complement strand
CCATCACGCCCTTAATGCTTTTCAGCGCGGCGCTGTCAGCAAGCGCCGGGTTCTGCAATACAAAGCGCAGGCGGGTCATACAGTGGGTGGCGGCGACAATGTTGTTCGCCCCACCCAGCGCCTGCACTACGTCACCGGCCAGAGCCGCATAGTTTTTAGACATCGGATTTGTATCCTGTGTTATCGATAAGGTACATCTTCACGCCTGCAATGACAGGGATGAAATGCCGCGTAGGAAACCGGTTCCACAAAATCATGATTAGTTTTATCTTGAGAGGCAAGATCTGTTTTTGTGTTATTCCTCTTTCGTGAGTAAGATCACTTATCGTGACCCGGTGCTGAAAATCGCCTGGGGCTGAAGTACACTGCCTGCACTTTATTCCTTAAGGACGATGCAAGATGGCAACTATGCTGGAGGTAGCAAAACGCGCGGGGGTGTCAAAAGCCACCGTATCCCGGGTCTTGTCGGGCAACGGTTATGTCAGCCAGGAGACGAAGGATCGCGTGTTTCTGGCTATTGCCGAAAGCGGCTATCGTCCAAATCTGCTGGCTCGCAACCTGGCGACCAGCAGAACGCAGACGCTGGGGCTGGTGGTGACCAACACGCTGTACCACGGCGTGTACTTCAGCGAACTGCTGTCCCATGCCGCCCGGATGACCGAAGATCAGGGACGTCAGTTGATCCTTGCCGACGGCAAGCACAGCGCCGACGAGGAGCGGGCGGCCATTCAGTACCTGCTCGACCTGCGTTGCGACGCCATTATCATCTACCCGCGCTTTCTTAGCGTCGAGGAGATGGACGAGATAGTTCAGCAGCATCCGCAGCCCATTATGGTGCTCAACCGCCGCCTGCGTCGTCATGCCAGCCATTGCGTATGGTCGGATCATAAGGCTTCAAGCCAGGCCGCCGTGGAAAAGCTGATTGCGCTCGGGCACCGGGATATCGCGTTTATCACCGGTTCGTTGGATTCGCCGACCGGTGTGGAGCGACTGTCCGGCTATAAAGCGGCGCTGGCGCAGCACGGTATTGCGCTGCGCGACGACTGGGTTGTTGAAGGGAAGTGGACGCCGGAAACCGGCGCCCGCGGCGTCGAGGCGCTGCTGGCGCGCGATGTCGCCTTCAGCGCGCTGGTCGCCAGTAATGACGATATGGCGATAGGCGCCATCAGACAACTTCACCTGCGCGGGATCCGCGTACCACAACAGGTGTCGGTGATTGGCTTTGACGATATCGCGCTGGCGCCTTATACCGTGCCGTCGCTGTCCAGCGTCAAAATTCCGGTCACCGAAATGGTTCAGGAAACCATCAACCGCCTGATCTTTATGCTCGACGGCGGTGAGTTTAACGTCCAGCAGAGCTTTCCTGGCGAACTGTGCCTGCGCGAGTCGGTGACGGCGAGAACGCCGGTCTGACGTTGTCATCGTCAGAAGTGACGATGACACGCAAAGGTGTTCCACATACCGCATCTAATCTCATGAGAAACAAGTAGTTAAAATATGGCGCAAATTATGCATGCCCTCACGGGTTAATGATTTCTGCTGGAGATTTTGATGAACCGTTTCATCATTGCTGATGCAAGCAAGTGCATTGGGTGTCGAACCTGCGAAGTGGCATGTGTGGTATCACATCAGGAAAATCAGGATTGCGCCGCGCTGACGCCGCAAACCTTCCTGCCGCGTATCCATGTCGTTAAAGGCGTGAATATTTCGACGGCGACCGCCTGCCGTCAGTGCGAAGACGCGCCCTGTGCGAACGTCTGTCCTAACGGGGCGATAAGCCGCGATAAGGGGTTTGTCCACGTGATGCAGGAGCGCTGCATCGGCTGTAAAACCTGCGTCGTCGCCTGTCCGTACGGGGCGATGGAGGTGGTGGTGCGCCCGGTTATCCGCAACAGCGGCATAGGGCTGAACGTACTGGCGGAAAAAGCTGAAGCCAACAAATGCGATCTCTGTTATCACCGCGCGGAAGGTCCAGCCTGCATAGCGGCATGCCCGACCAGTGCGCTGATCTGCGTGGATCGCAACCGCCTCGAACAGATGAGTGCCGAAAAACGCCGACGCGCGGCGTTTGCCGGGTAAGGAGTAACATGAACGGGGTAGTCATCCGCATTCGCGGCAAGGTGCAGGGGGTGGGTTTTCGTCCCTTTGTCTGGCAGTTGGCGCAGCAGCTTAACCGTCTCGGCGACGTCAGCAACGACAGCGAGGGGGTTCTGGTGCATCTGGTGGGAGGCGATGCGGGGTTTGTCGCACAGCTCTATGCCCGATGCCCGCCGCTGGCGCGGATCGATGCGGTACAGACCACGCCGTTCAAGTGGGATGCGCTGCCGGATGATTTTACCATCCATCAGAGCGAGTCGGGCAGCATGAGCACGCAGATTGTGCCGGATGCGGCAACCTGCCCGGATTGTCTGGCGGAGATGAACGACCCCGATAACCATCGCTACCGCTATCCGTTCATCAACTGCACCCACTGCGGACCGCGCTTTACCATCATCAACGCGATGCCCTATGACCGCCCGTTTACGGTGATGGCCGCCTTCCCGTTGTGCCCGTCCTGTGAAGCCGAATACCGCAATCCGCACGACAGGCGTTTTCATGCGCAACCTGTCGCCTGCGCCGACTGCGGTCCGACGCTTATCTGGCAGCATAGCAGCGTCAGCCATCGCGGCGAAGCGGCGCTGCTTGCTGCGGTGAATCTGCTGTCCTCGGGTGGTATTGTGGCGGTAAAAGGGCTGGGCGGGTTCCATCTGGTGTGCGATGCCGGTAACGACGAGGCGGTGGCGATGCTCAGAGCGCGCAAGCGGCGCCCGGCGAAGCCGCTGGCGATAATGATCCCTGATGCCAGTCACCTGCCTGCCAGCGCCCGAACGCTGTTGGCGCTGCCTGCCGCGCCCATCGTGCTGGTGGCGAAAACCGCCGTTGACGGCGTGTGCGAAGGTATTGCGCCGGGGCTGACGGAGGTGGGTGTGATGCGCCCGGCGAACCCGGTTCAGCACCTGTTGATGCAGGCGTTAAAGCGCCCGCTGGTGATGACTTCCGGCAACCTGAGCGGTAAACCTCCCGCGCTGAGCAATGCGGGCGCGCTGGACGATTTAGCCGCTATTGCCGACGGATTTTTGCTGCACAACCGCGACATCGTGCAGCGGATGGACGACTCGCTGGTGCGGCAGAACGGTGAAATGCTGCGTCGCGCGCGGGGCTATGTGCCTGACGCGCTGCCGCTGCCGCCAGGGTTTGCCGACGTTCCGCCGCTGTTGTGTCTTGGGGCTGATCTGAAAAACACCTTTTGCCTGGTGCGCGGCCAGCAGGCCGTGCTCAGCCAGCATTTTGGCGACCTCACCGATGAGGGCGTGGAAACGCAGTGGCGCAGCGCGCTGAAGCTGATGCAGTCCATTTATGATTTTACCCCGCAGCAGGTCGTTTCGGATGCGCATCCGGGCTACCGTTCCAGCCAGTGGGCGCACGCGATGCCGCAGCCGCACATCGCCGTTTTGCATCACCATGCGCATGCGGCGGCTTGCCTTGCCGAACATCGCTGGCCGCTGGACGGGGGCGACGTTATCGCACTGACGCTGGATGGAACAGGCATGGGAGAGGACGGCGCCCTGTGGGGCGGCGAGTGCCTGCGGGTGAACTATCGCGAGTGCGAACGGCTGGGCGGCCTGCCCGCCGTGGCGCTGCCTGGCGGCGATCTGGCGGCGCGACAGCCGTGGCGCAATCTGCTGGCACACTGTCTGGCGTTCGTCCCGGACTGGGAAATGTTCCCGGAAACGCAGCGCCTTTTGCAGCAGCCCTGGCCACTACTGACTCGGGCGATTGACCGGGGCGTTAACGCGCCGCTGGCGTCATCCTGCGGGCGGCTGTTTGACGCGGTCGCCAGCGCGTTGGGTTGCGCGCCCGAGTCGCTTAGCTACGAGGGGGAAGCGGCCTGTCTGCTGGAGGCGCTGGCGATGCAGTGCAGCGCCGTGACGCATCCGGTGACGTTACCGCTGCGGGGCGATGAACTGGATCTGGCCGTCTTCTGGCAGCAGTGGCTGTGCTGGCAGGCGCCTGCGGCGCAGAAAGCCTGGGCGTTTCATGATGCGCTGGCGCAGGGGCTTGCCGACCTCGCTCGCCACCACGCCAGCCAGCGTGGCCTCACTACGGTTGCCTGCGGCGGCGGCGTACTGCATAACCGGTTGTTAAAATCGCGTCTGGCGGCTAAGTTGGCGGATTTTACGCTTTTCTTTCCGGCGCTGCTGCCTGCGGGCGATGGCGCGATTGCTTATGGGCAGGCGGTCATTGCCGCCGCCCGGCTTCAGGGGTAAACGCGCCATGAGGGTGACCCCATTATTTCGCCAGCAACCGCGCGCGGCGCTGCTGATTTTATCGCTGCTGGCGGCTAATCTGCTGGCCTGGTGTTGGGCGTGGCGGGCATTTGGTCACAACGGCGCGCTGATGGCGGCCAGTTTGCTGGCGTGGGGCTATGGCCTGCGCCATGCGGTGGATGCCGATCACATCGCGGCGATAGATAACGTGACGCGCAAGATGATGCAGCAGGGCAGGCGTTCCTTCGGCGTCGGGGCATGGTTCTCGCTCGGTCACTCTTCAATCGTGGTGCTGGCCTCGGCGGCGATTGCCGCGACGGCAACGGCCTTCAGCCGGGATATGGCCTGGCTTCACGATACCGGCAGCCTGATCGGCACGGCGGTGTCTTCGGCGTTTTTGCTGGCGATGGCCTTCATCAACCTCGTGATTTTGCGCAGCGTCTGGCGCAGTTTTCAGGCGTTTAAACAAGGGAAACCGTTTAGCGAGAGCGTGGCGCCCGGCGGCGGTATGATGAGTTGGCTGTTCGGTAAAACGTTCCGCCTGGTGAACAAGAGCTGGCAGATGTACCTGGTGGGCTTTTTGTTCGGACTCGGATTTGATACGGCGACGGAAATCGGCGTGCTGGGGCTGTCAGCGGCCAGCGCCTCCAGCGGCATCGCTATCTGGTCTATCATGGTGTTCCCGGCGTTGTTCGCCAGCGCCATGGCGCTGGTCGATACGCTCGATAACGTGCTGATGGTCGGGGCCTACGGCTGGGCCTTCAACAAACCGCAGCGCAAGCTTTACTACAACATGACCATCACCGGCACTTCCGTTGTGGTGGCGCTGTTTATCGGCGGTCTGGAGGCGTTGGGGCTGGTGATGGACAAGTTTGCGCTCAGCGGCGGCGTGTGGGACGGGATTGGCGCTCTGAACGGGAACCTTGGCAACGCCGGTTTTATGGTTATCGGCCTGTTCGTGCTGTGCTGGGGCGTGTCAATGCTCAACTACCGCTGGCGTGGGTACGATTCGCTGGCGGCGCGGCACTGATATCATCAAGACCTTTCGCCGCCTGCGGCTGGAGATGGACGTTGCCAACCTGCATCGGCTGGCAAAACGTTTGGGGCTTAAATGATCCCGGCGTGATAGAAGTTTTGCAGGTTGATGGCCCCGGTCAGGCAGCCGTTCTCATCGACTACCGGCGCAGCGCTGATCTGATGGCGCATAAGCCTCTCTTTGGCGTCGATGGCGCGCTCCTGCGATTGCAGCGTGACGCCGCCTGTGGTCATTGCCTCGCAGACGGCGTCGTTGAGCGTGCCGCCGCGCACGAGCCAGCGACGCAGATCGCCATCGGTGAAGACGCCGCTGACCTGACCGGCTCTGTCGCAGACGGCGACCAGCCCCAGCCCGGTTCTGCTGAGCTCCAGCATGGCGTCCATCACGTTGGCGTCGACAGTGACCTTTGG
>NZ_JAFAGS010000024.1 GCF_019237635.1 Pluralibacter sp. | reverse complement strand
GGTTTTTGTCCCGGCAAAAGCACACTGACCGGATAACATCAAAAAACCCGCCGCTAACAATGCAATTTTCTTCATAGTGACAATATTCTCTCGAACAATGATTGTTGCCCGAATTCTGCCAGTGAGAAATCAAACGCTTTTAAGCATTTGATGCCATGCAGTGATAATTTATAAGTAAAATAGTTAAGAAATCTTCCCTCGTGCGCGCTAACGGATGCAGTTACGGCTCCATGGATCAATTTGTGCACTCGAAAGCCCCATAACTTCAATGGAATAGCCGTTAGTCCTATACTGGCGCATAATTACAGGACTCGTGGACGTTTTTGCGGGTCCCTTTTTTGCGCAATGTAAGGGTGTCTTATGATTACGATTGACGGTAACGGCGCAGTCGCGTCGGTGGCGTTTCGCAGCAGCGAAGTCATCGCCATCTACCCGATTACGCCCAGTTCAACCATGGCGGAACTGGCGGACGCCTGGGCAGGAGACGGATTAAAAAACGTCTGGGGCGATGTCCCTCGGGTGGTGGAAATGCAGTCAGAAGCCGGCGCCATTGGCGCGGTGCATGGCGCATTGCAAACCGGCGCCCTCTCCACCTCCTTTACCTCCTCGCAGGGATTGCTGCTAATGATCCCGACGCTCTACAAGCTGGCTGGGCAACTCACACCGTTTGTTTTGCACGTCGCCGCTCGCACTGTAGCGACGCATGCGCTGTCGATTTTCGGCGACCACTCCGACGTGATGGCGGTGCGCCAGACTGGCTGCGCCATGCTGAGCGCAGCCAGCGTGCAGGAAGCGCAGGACTTTGCGCTTATTTCCCATATCGCCACGCTGAAGAGTCGCGTGCCGTTTATCCATTTCTTTGACGGTTTCCGCACCTCGCACGAAATCAATAAAATCGTGCCGCTGGCCGACAGCACGCTTCTCAACCTGCTGCCGCAGCCGGAGATCGACGCGCACCGCGCGCGGGCGCTGGACCCGGAGCACCCGGTCATCCGCGGCACCTCCGCCAACCCGGATACCTATTTCCAGTCCCGTGAAGCCACCAACCCGTGGTATGACGCCGTCTGCCAGCACGTCGAACAGGCCATGAACGATTTTGCCGCCGAAACAGGGCGTCAGTACAAACCGTTTGAGTACTACGGACACCCGCAGGCGGAGCGCGTCATCGTGCTGATGGGCTCGGCGATTGGCACCTGCGAAGAGGTCGTGGATGAACTGCTGACGCGTGGTGAGAAAGTCGGCGTGCTGAAAGTGCGGCTGTATCGCCCGTTCTCCGCAGCCCATCTGTTAAGCGAACTGCCGACATCGGCGCGTACCATCGCCGTACTCGATCGCACCAAAGAGCCCGGCGCACAGGCGGAACCGCTGTACCTCGACGTGATGACGGCGCTGGCGGAGGCGTTCAATCGCGGCGAGCGCGAAACCCTGCCGCGCGTGATTGGCGGTCGCTACGGGTTATCGTCCAAAGAGTTCGGGCCGGAGTGCGTGCTGGCTATCTTTAACGAGCTGAACGCAACGCAGCCGAAGCCGCGCTTCACCGTTGGAATTTATGACGATGTGACGAATCTGTCGCTACCGCTTGCTGAAAATACCCTGCCATCCACCGCCAAACTGGAAGCGCTCTTCTATGGTCTCGGCAGCGACGGCAGCGTCTCCGCCACCAAGAACAACATCAAGATTATCGGCAACTCAACGCCGTGGTACGCCCAGGGCTATTTCGTGTATGACTCGAAAAAGGCCGGTGGATTGACCGTTTCGCATCTGCGCGTCTCCGAGCAGCCGATTCGCTCCGCCTACCTGGTATCGCAAGCAGATTTCGTCGGTTGCCACCAGTTGCAGTTCATCGATAAATACCAGATGGCCGAACGCCTGAAGCCTGGCGGCATTTTCCTGCTCAATACACCCTACAGCGCGGATGAAGTCTGGTCGCGCCTGCCGCAGGAGGTGCAGGCCGTGCTGAACCAGAAAAAAGCCCGTTTCTTCGTGGTCAACGCGGCAAAAATCGCCCGTGAATGCGGCCTGGCGGCGCGTATCAACACCGTGATGCAGATGGCGTTCTTCCATCTGACGAACATTCTGCCAGGTGATAGCGCGCTGGCGGAACTGCAGAGCGCTATCGCCAAAAGCTATAGCAGCAAAGGCCAGGACCTGGTGGAACGCAACTGGCAGGCGCTGGCGTTGGCCCGTGAATCCTTAGCGGAAGTGCCGTTACAGCCGGTAAACGCCAGCAGTCCGAACCGGCCGCCGGTGGTGTCCGAGGCGGCGCCCGACTTTGTCAAAACGGTCACCGCCGCGATGCTGGCGGGTCTTGGCGATGCGCTTCCCGTCTCGGCGCTACCGCCGGACGGCACCTGGCCGATGGGCACCACCCGCTGGGAAAAACGCAACATTGCCGAGGAGATCCCCATCTGGAAAGAGGAACTCTGCACGCAGTGCAACCATTGCGTCGCTGCCTGTCCGCACTCAGCGATTCGCGCAAAAGTGGTCCCGCCTGAAGCCCTGGAAGACGCCCCGGCAAGCCTGCACTCGCTGGATGTCAAATCCCGCGATATGCGCGGCCAGAAATACGTTTTGCAGGTGGCGCCTGAAGACTGTACCGGTTGCAACCTGTGCGTTGAAGTCTGCCCGGCGAAAGACCGCCAGAACCCGGATATCAAGGCCATCAACATGATGTCCCGCCTTGAGCATCTGGAAGAGGAAAAGGTTAATTACGACTACTTCCTTAATCTGCCGGAAATCGACCGCAGTAAGCTTGAGCGCATCGACATCCGCACATCGCAGCTCATCACCCCGCTGTTTGAATACTCCGGCGCCTGTTCCGGCTGCGGCGAAACGCCGTACATCAAACTGCTGACCCAGCTGTACGGCGACCGCATGCTGATCGCCAATGCCACCGGCTGCTCGTCGATTTACGGCGGCAATCTGCCCTCAACGCCTTATACTACCGATGCCCACGGCCGCGGCCCGGCATGGGCGAACTCGCTATTTGAAGATAATGCCGAATTCGGTCTGGGCTTCCGCCTGTCGGTCGACCAGCATCGTCAGCGCGTCATGCGCCTGCTGGACGCCTTCGCCGATAAGCTGCCCGCGGAGCTGAACAACGCGCTGCACGCGAACGCCACGCCGGAACAGCGCCGTGAGCAGGTTGCCGCGCTGCGCCAGCATCTGGCGGGCCAGGAAGGCGCCGATGAGCTGTTAACCGATGCCGACGCGCTGGTTGAGAAATCAATCTGGCTTATCGGCGGCGACGGCTGGGCCTACGATATTGGCTTCGGCGGCCTCGACCACGTTCTCAGCCTGACCGAAAACGTCAATATTCTGGTGCTGGATACGCAATGCTACTCCAATACCGGCGGCCAGGCGTCGAAGGCGACTCCGCTTGGCGCGGTCACTAAGTTTGGCGAACACGGCAAACGGAAGGCGCGTAAAGATCTCGGCGTCAGCATGATGATGTACGGACATGTTTACGTGGCCCAGATATCGCTTGGCGCGCAGCTGAACCAGACAGTTAAGGCGATTCAGGAAGCGGAGTCCTACCCTGGCCCGTCGCTGATTATCGCTTACAGCCCATGTGAAGAGCATGGTTACGACCTGGCGCTGAGCCACGAGCAGATGCGCCAGCTCACTGCCACAGGCTTCTGGCCGCTGTACCGCTTCGACCCGCGCCGCGTCGATGAAGGTAAATTGCCGCTGGCGCTGGACTCCCGTCCACCGTCGGATGCGCTGGCGGAAACGTTGCTCAACGAGCAACGATTCCGCCGCCTTAACGCCCAGCAACCTGAGGTGGCGGAACAGCTCTGGAAAGACGCCGCGGCGGATTTGCAAAAGCGCTACGACTTCCTCGCCCAACTGGCCGGTAAAGCGGAGAAAACGGAACCGGAGTGAAGTAGCAAATAATCGCCGCGTCATCGATGAAAAAAGCCCGAATAACCATTCGGGCTTGTTAATTTAGCGCAAAATACAAAAATAATAAAAAGACACACGGCAACAAGAAATTCGATATGTGACAATAATTGGCATATAACGCAGTTATCATAAAGCGAAATAGTACCCACGTATAATTTTTATTTTATATAAACCACAAGCAAACCATTCACGAAATTTATTACCATTTCAGCGGAAGCAATTCATCGATATTTTACTTATTTAGTAACAAATGTTTTTTACCTTCAGGGAACCATCTCCATTAGCATGAATTAACTTCTCATTCGGAAGCATCATGAAGAAGTAAGTATAAAATAACAGCTAAAGGATTATTCAAATGAAAAGAAAAGTACTGGCCCTCGTTATCCCTGCGCTTTTAGCCGCAGGCGCTGCGCATTCTGCAGAAATTTATAACAAAGATGGCAATAAATTAGACCTTTATGGCAAGGTAGACGGTCTGCATTACTTCTCCAGCGATTCCAAAAAAGACGGTGATCAGACCTACGTCCGTTTTGGTTTCAAAGGCGAAACGCAGATTACCGATCAACTGACCGGCTACGGACAGTGGGAATATAACGTTCAGGCTAACAATACCGAAAGCTCCGGTGACCAGTCCTGGACCCGTCTGGCATTCGCTGGCCTCAAGTTTGGCAACTACGGCTCATTCGACTACGGTCGTAACTACGGCGTACTGTACGACGTGGAAGGCTGGACCGATATGCTGCCGGAATTTGGCGGCGATTCCTATTCCCAGGCCGATAATTTCATGACCAACCGCGCAAACGGCGTTGCAACTTACCGTAACAACGATTTCTTTGGTCTGGTGAGCGGCCTGAATTTCGCGTTGCAGTACCAGGGTAAAAACGAAAACCCTGGCAGCGGCGAAGGCACTAACAATGGCGACCGCAGCTTCCGTAATGCTAATGGCGACGGTTTCGGTATTTCCTCTACCTATGATATTGGTCAGGGCTTTAGCGTAGGCGCGGCCTACGCGTCATCCGACCGTACCAGCGACCAGAAAAATGCGTTTGATGACGTTTCTTCACAGTATGCCAACGGTGAAAAAGCGGACGCATGGACGGTTGGCGCGAAATATGATGCCAATAATATCTACCTGGCAACCATGTATTCCGAAACGCGCAATATGACGCCATACGGCTCTTCCGACAGCACCGACGGCGGCGGTATCGCCAATAAGACCCAGAACTTTGAAATGACTGCGCAATATCAGTTTGACTTCGGTCTGCGTCCGGCGATTTCCTACCTGCAATCGAAAGGTAAGGATCTGAACCTGGTGAATGGCGGAGATTCCGATAAAGACTTGGTGAAATATATGGACGTTGGCGCGACCTACTATTTCAACAAAAACATGTCCACTTATGTTGATTACAAAATCAACTTGCTGGACGGCAATGATGATTTCTACAAAGACAATGGCATCAGCACCGATAACATTGTCGGACTGGGTCTGGTTTACCAGTTCTGATACCTCTGGCCCGCTGGCAACAGCGGGTTTTTTCCTGCCCCGCAGACGGTAAATGTTTCCGCCGTCCCTACGCCAATCAATCTCAACCCACCGGAACAACATTAACACCCAAAAATATGAACACCGTCAGAATAAATGCACAAGAAAACGACAAAAATAAGTAATTAATGATAAAAACTCATGAAATAATCATAGCCATTTTCATGCTTAAGCATCAGAGGGTTTTCACCCCCTACAGGGGACGATCAAATTAACCTTGTGAAACAATCGAAAAGTAAACCGCTGCGCTCTGAATATATTGTACATATCAGACTGTTTTTTAAAAACCTCGTAAAATAACCATAGCCTGATAGAAATCTATACTGACATCTCACTTCGTACTTCTTGAGGTTATTTTCATGACAACACTAAGCACTGAGTTTGAATCACTGAATACATCAACGCAGGATAATCTGGTCATGCTCACCTGTGCTGATATTACAAATGTACAATATATTCCAGGCAGTTTTGATATAACTTCCGGGCAACCGCATCAAAACTCACCCACCATCACACGAAGCGGAACCACCTGGTCAATCCACTGGAACTGCGGCAGAAAAGGGTCAGGAGACGTCGCCGCGAGTTATGCAGCCGCCTGCGGCAGCTTACCGCATATGTACGGACTCGGCGCATCAGACCACTCTCCTGAAAAACTGAACTTTTATTTTGGTCTGCTCGTCAGTTTCACTATCTATGGTAAAGCGTTTACCGCAAATCTGTATCTGGGACAGGGGCACACCGGCACCAGAAATAACTGGTGGATTGGCGGTCTCCCTGTTAATGGCAACAAAGGGACGGTGACCATTTCTGATGGCGCAGGGATGGGTAAAGATTATCAAATCAGCTCCAGTTCCGGCGTCAACGACTTCACGTTAAGTTAGCCTGTTTACGGCTGGCAAGCAGGGTTAAAAATCCCCGCCGCCCAGGACGGGGATTTTTTTCATTTGTTGGCGCATAACGGTAAAACATGCTGGCATTCGTCGCTGTAATCCGTACCATACGCGGCATACTTCGCATAATCAGCAACGACCCCTTCACCAGTAACACGATGCCGGTCCGTATTGAACAGAGATCCAGATGCAGCAGAATCAAGAAATTACCAAAAAAGAACAATACAACCTCAATAAACTCCAGAAACGCCTGCGCCGAAATGTGGGCGAAGCGATCGCTGACTTCAACATGATTGAAGAAGGCGACCGCATTATGGTGTGCCTGTCCGGCGGCAAAGATAGCTACACCATGCTGGAAATCCTGCGTAACCTGCAGCAAAGCGCGCCGGTGAATTTTTCACTGGTGGCGGTGAACCTCGACCAGAAGCAACCGGGCTTCCCGGAGCATGTGCTGCCGGAATACCTCGAACAGTTGGGCGTCGAGTATAAAATCGTGGAAGAGAATACCTACGGTATCGTCAAAGAGAAGATCCCGGAGGGTAAAACCACCTGTTCACTGTGTTCCCGTCTGCGCCGCGGGATCCTGTACCGTACGGCAACAGAACTCGGCGCCACCAAAATTGCGCTTGGGCACCACCGCGACGACATTCTGCAAACCCTGTTTCTGAACATGTTCTATGGCGGGAAAATGAAAGGTATGCCGCCTAAGCTGATGAGCGATGATGGCAAACACATCGTGATTCGCCCGCTGGCCTACTGCCGCGAGAAAGATATTGAGCGTTTTGCGCAAGCCAAAGCGTTTCCAATTATCCCCTGCAACCTGTGCGGTTCGCAGCCTAACCTGCAGCGTCAGGTTATTGCAGAAATGCTGCGTGACTGGGACAAACGTTATCCAGGCCGTATTGAGACGATGTTCAGCGCTATGCAGAACGTGGTGCCATCGCACCTGTGTGATGGCGAGATGTTCGATTTCAAAGGACTCGCCCATGGCTCGGCGGTCGTTGACGGTGGGGACTTAGCCTTTGACCGCGAAGAGATCCCACTGCAGCCAGCAGGATGGCAGCCGGAAGAAGATGACGTCGACCTCCTCGCTAACCGCCTCGATGTGGTAGAAATCAAGTAACAGACAAACCCTCCTGATGGAGGGTTTTTTACTGCAGCGCTCCCTCAATGCAAAAATTAAAAACAACTTAAATCAAATTTCACATCCACATCATAAACAGCTTTAATTTCAACAGAAAATATCTATAATTCCCGGGCATTTTTCTGGGGGAATAATAATGTTTGGGAAGCTTTTACACCTTTCTGGTGTTTTTTCGCACACTGAAGACAAAACGATAGCAATAAGAAAAGCAGCTGCCTGGATGACACCTGCGATAATTATCTCACTAATAGTCCCCCTGAATACTGGTTATACCGGGGTATCCAACTGTATAGTGACCTTTACCGCGCTGTACCTCTCAAGGAAAAATCCACTCACCTTTTATTTCTCATGTACGGTCCTGTTCTGTCTTTCATTATATATTCCGATCGGCTATAGCTTTGGCAAGATAAGCTATGCGTATGTTGTTTCCGCTCTACAAACCAACAGCGGCGAATCTCTGGAGTTTATCAGGGGAACCAGCCTTAATACCTGGCTGCTGATGTTTTCGGCCATTTTATCTATTTATCTGTTCGCCCGACATGGCCAGGATTTTGATAAAAAATACCGCGCGATCTACTTTATCGCTTTTATTTTAATCAACCTGAACACCTGGCCGAAGCGGATGCTTGCGGCGACGACAGCGTATGCGCTGCAGGCCAATTCCGCGCTCGCCAGCCTTGAGAAAAACAGTGCGGTTGCTGACAATTTTCAAATCATCAGCAACCGTAAAAAGTACAAAAATGTCGTCATTGTGATTGGCGAAAGCGTTGCCCGCGACTATCTGTCGGTGTACGGTTACCCACATAACACGACGCCGTGGTTAAATACGGCACCTGGATATTTCTACACGCACTATATTTCTGCCGCGCCTAATACTTTTCTGTCGCTTCCGCGTACGCTCACTATCAGCGACGGTATAAAAACAGAAGAAAATAATAGTATCGTCGCACTGGCCAAGAGAGCAGGCTTCTATACTCACTGGATTTCGAACCAGGGTTTTCTTGGCGAATATGATACCCCTTCTACCGTTATCGCCAGCAAGGCGCAACATAAAGTCTTTTTCAAAAAAGGGGATTACAATACCAACAGCACTGATGACATGGCGTTATTAGATGAGCTTCAGAGCGTTGTGAATAGTAATGACTATACTCACAATGCCGTATTTCTGCATATGATTGGTTCGCATCCGGATACCTGCTCCAGGCTTAACGGATTTCCTGTGAGTTTCGATATCAGCCGTCGACAGCAACTGAATTGCTATCTGGCGACGCTGCATAAACTCGATACTTTCCTTGAACGCGCGCATCATATTCTTGAACAACGCGGCGAATCGTATGCGCTGATCTATTTTTCCGATCACGGAATGACGGTGGATGAGAGCGAGCGCCCGGTACGTCACGCCGCAGATACCCGCCAGAACTTCAATGTTCCACTCTTCGTTTTCACCAGCGATACGAAAAAACATATCATCGACAATACGCCGATCAGCGCCAGAAAATTCATGTCGCTCTTCGAGTGGATCGCCGGATTCGATTCAGACAAGGTTCCCGCCCAATCCCCTGACGAAGCGTCAGAACGCAACATCATGGTCTTCGATGGCGAACACCTGGTGCCTTACAACGAACTCAAAGACAACATCATCATCCAGTGATCCTCTTTCGCCCTCCTCTACGGAGGGCGATTTTCATCAATACGCAGGTGGCGTCACGATCGGGTGTGGGTCCGGGTCGACCGGCGGTTCGGGGAGCGGCTGGAGTTTTGGAATCGGGTCGGGGATCGGTACCGGATCGTTTGGAACAGGGTCACTTACCCGTAACTGATACCGTGTCATACTGGCCTCCTTTTCTTCAGGGTCTCTTATAAGGGTAGAGTCTGCTGAACGAAGGGCAAAAAAAAGCCGACTTATCTAAGCCGGCGTCGTACGAATCAATTGTGCTATGCAGTAATTCAAAAAAAGGAAGTAAGACAATATGGAGCGCAACGCCCATCGCTTGACGTTGCATTCACCTGCGGGAGTGATATTGCCCCGAACAGGTAGATTGTTTATTGACTTCGCTCAATTTTCCCGGCGTTTTAGGTCGCTTTATCAGGAAAAAATTGTCTCCTTTACAACCAGTTACTACGATGTAACCACCACGTAACACCACCAATCAACACAACCAACATGATGCAAAAGAGCGAAAAACCAAACTGCCAACCGCCGCCGGGGATCCCCCCCAGGTTTACCCCAAATAGCCCGGTCAGAAAGGTGCTGGGCAAAAAGACCATCGCCATCAGCGACATGGTGTAAGTTCTGCGCGCCAGCGACTCCTGCATCACCTGGGCGATTTCATCGGCCATGACGCCGGTTCGCGCGATACAGGCATCAATTTCATCCAGCCCTCGCCCCAGCCGGTCGGCAATATCCTGCATCCGGCGACGCTGGTCATCATTCATCCAGGTCAGGCGTTCGCTGGAAAGACGGGCGTAGACATCACGTTGGGGCGCCATATAGCGACGCATCACGATGAGCTGTTTACGTAACAGCGCCAGATGCCCACGCGGGGGGATCTTCTGATCGAGCAGGTTATCTTCCAGATCGATAATCCGGTCATGGAGCTCTTCAATAAATTCGCTGGCGTGATCGGTCAGCGCATCGCATACCTCCACCAGCCAGGCGCCGCAGTCCGTCGGTCCGGTCCCCTCTTCCAGGTCGTTGACTACATCGTCCAGCGCCAGCACCTTGCGCTGCCGCGTCGACACGATAAGCCGCTCGTCCATATAAAGGCGCATTGCGACCAGTTGGTCCGGGCGCTCATCGGTACTGCCGTTAATACAGCGCAGCGTAATGAGCGTGCCCTCGCCAATACGGGTCACGCGCGGGCGGGTGCTTTCCCCGGCAAGCGCATCGCGTACGATATTCGGCAGCAGCGCTGTCGTCGCTAACCACTGCGCGCTTTGCGGATGGGTGTAGTTGAGATGCAGCCAGCATGGATGCTCTCTGTTGACCGTATCGTTGTCCGTAAGCGGGCTGACGCCCCCTTTACCATCCAGTTGCCAGGCAAAAACGGCATCAGGCACATTCATTTCCGATCCCCTTATGGCTTCCACAACGCCTCCGTATTCCGCGCTTTTGTGCAGTTAGTCTAGCCATCTAAGGCCAATAAGCAACACTTCCTCTCGCCATCGCACTGAATTTTATGGCAAAAACGATATTTTTTACCATGAGGAGATAGACAACAACAGGTAATTCATTAAAGTTAATTAACAGCATAAATACTGTAGCGAAAATGTATCTGGAGCAACGCAGTGTCGAAAAATCAACCCTGTCAGGCGTTTGATTTACGTCTCGCAGAAATGCGCGAGGTCGCAATTAAAACCAGTACGCCCTGGTTTCTGTGGGTCAATATCCTGTTTTCCCTTTTCATTATTGGACGTACCTGGTTTGCCCCGCAATCGTTAGTTCTTGCCCCGCATACCCTCGCGGCACTACTGGAAACTATGGCGCTACTGGTGCTGTTTATTGCCTCAGGCGTGCTGTTCATTATGCGTATGGCGCCGCTGCAGGATGCAGGCTGGCTGAGGACGCTGGCTAAAACCACCATCATCGCATTGAGTTTGTGCTGGTCGGTCGGTTTTTATGTCCTCATCATCAACGACGATATTCGGATAATCTTTCCCTTCACCGCGCTACTGCTGTTCACCGCCTTAATATCGCTCTATTTCGATCCCAAAATTTTACTGGGATTTATTGCACCTGTCTGGCTGACGATTCTGGTGATGTCATTGTTCTACAACGCGCATCTGACGGTGATCAGCGCGTTGCTATGGGTGCTGCTGGCAGGTCTTATTGAGTCCGGCAGGAGAATGCTCAACCGCTGGTTTCTGCTGGCGTTGAGGCATCAGCAAGAAAATGCTGATCTTATTGGGCAACTTGAACTCCTGGCCAGTCGGGATCCTCTCACGGGGATCGCCAATCGTCGGGCCTTCGAATCCAGGATGGACCAGGAGATAACTCGCCACCAGCGAGAAGGCGGAACTTTCGCCTTGCTGATGCTTGATGTTGACCATTTTAAACTCTACAACGATCGCTATGGGCATCAGCGCGGCGACAGATGCCTTGAGACAATTGCGCAATGCCTGGCGCGCGCCTCATTACCCGCCACAGGTATTCCTGGCCGTTTTGGCGGGGAGGAATTTGTTGTCCTGCTACCGCGCAGCAGCGAAACCGAAGCGTTACAGGTCGCCGCCGACATTGCTGATGAAATACAGCTCCAGAATATTGAACATCTGGCATCACCGGTAATGCCGCGAGTCACGGTAAGTCTTGGGGTGGCCAGTTGGTCCAATGGCATGGCTCCGCGAACGCTGATTAGCCACGCCGATAAAGCGCTATACCAGGCAAAACAGCAGGGGCGCAACCGCTGGGTGCTGTTTAAATAAAAAAGCGGGCCTCCCTGCAGGCCGTGAGCGCATCGTCAGAAGGCGTGCCAGAAATTCAACGTCCGTGCAAAAAAAAAGCAGGCATGACGTCATAAATATGCTTATGTTTAAGACTCGCCGGAAGCTGAGAGCCATTGCGTTGTTGGGAGAGCGAGCATGTTGCCAGCAGAACTGTCAGCCTTTAACTATCTGAACACCCCAATCTGGGTGGTCGACCCCGTCCAGGAGAACCTGCTTTTCGCCAACCGTGCCGCGCAAACGCTGGCAGGCGATATGTCGCTTGCCGCCATGCGTTCCGGCACACTGTCCGCTTGCGCGCAGACGCGTCTTATCTCCTACATGATCGATCTGAAAAACCAGCACGAAGTCGTCGAAATCTGGTCAATAAAAACGGCAAAAGGCGTTCTGGCGCTGCGCTGTCGCTTATCGCAGGCGAGTTTTCCCGACTTCCCTGATGTCATCATTTTTGAGGGGGCGAATATTAGCCATGCCGCGTCAGAAAACTATGCGCGCTCCGCCACCTATAAGCCGCATAAGCACAATTTTTATCATCGCTTTTTTATGACCACTTCCGCGCCAATGTTGCTGATCGACCCCGCGCGCGACGGACTTATCGTTGATGCGAACATTGCGGCGCTGCGATTCTATGGCTATTCCCGGCACGAAATGAGCCAAAAACATACCTGGGAAATCAATTCTCTGGGCCGTCAGGTACTGCCGGTGATGGCCGAGATTTCAAGACTTCCCGGCGGGCACAAGCCACTAAATTTTATCCATAAAATGGCTGATGGCACCCTCCGGTATGTGCAAACGTATGCCGGCCCACTCAAGATTGCCGGTGATAACCTGATGCTGTGCATTGTGCATGACATTACTGAGCAAAAACGCCTGGAGCAGGAGTTAGAGCATGCCGCGCTGCGGGATTCGCTGACCGGACTGCTCAACCGTCGGCAATTTTACGCCTTAACGGAAAGCCATAGCGCGTTGCCGATCCCGTTCACCAGTGACTACAGCCTGCTGCTGGTAGACACGGACAACTTCAAAGCAATTAACGATAGCTATGGTCACCTGAAAGGCGACGAGGTGCTGATCCGCCTCACCCACATTCTGGAATCCTGTAGCCGTAAAGGCGATTACATCTTTCGCTGGGGTGGTGAGGAGTTCGCGCTTTTGCTCCCACGCACCTCGCTTGAAACCGCAGTGGCGGTGGCGGAATGTATACGTGACACCGTCACAAAAAACGTTAACAGTGAATTGCCAGAATTTACCGTCAGTATCGGCGTGGCGCACCATCAGCCAGGCGAGACGCGGGATGCCCTTTTCCGTCGGGTGGACGCGGCGCTCTATCAGGCCAAAAACGGTGGACGCAATAAGGTGCTGGCGGCCTGAAAGGCAACCTACAAAAATTGTCAGGTTCAGGCAGAGGAAAAACCATGTAACATTAATCCATTAGCGCATCCCGTCATGAGAGGCGCTAATGCATAATTTGCTTTATTGTTTGCCCGTTTCTCTGACGGGCTTTTTTACGTCCAGCACTATGCTGGCCGTTGTTAGGTACAGCGTCACCCTATCATCATTTTGCGTTTTACCGGCCGCCGCCATTGGCAGCCTGCTGGCGCTTATTACCCTCGTTTTTATCACGCCCCATGTGGATTCGCTCTTTGGCTTGTTGGGCAGTGTTCTGCCGATCCTCGCGCTTTCATCCTGGATTTCAGCAGGCCCGGAACGTATCAGCTACGCCGGGATCCAGATAATGTTTACCTTTTCGCTGGCGGTGCTGGAGTCATTCGGGCCCGTGGTGAACCTGACAGAAGTGCGGGACCGTCTGGTGGGCATCATCCTCGGTATTGTCGTCGCGGGCATTATCCACACGATAATCTCGCCCGAACGTGAAGGGGAAATACTGCTATCGCGGCTGGCGAAGCTTATCGACAGCGTTAAAAACTGGCTTCATAGCCCAGCGGAGCATCACCAGAGCCGTACGGCCGCGTTCATGGCGCTTACGGAGTGTGAGGATCTTGCCACCCGGGTGGCGCTTGAACCCTCATGGCGCAGCGCAGAAGGCACCCACGACGCGCTGCTGCAAAAAGGACATGAGATGTTGAATATCGTCAAAAACATGCTGATTGAGACTGATAATCTCGTATTTAGCATGGAACATGTCGTTGAAGCTTCACCGTCGACCCTACAGCAAGAGGCGATGGTAATCGTCAGGCAGTATGCGGATAACCTGGCGTTAATCCAGCGTATCCTGAGCGGCGATGCAGTCCCTGTCTCCGGGAACGTGGTCATCTACCCTCCACTTGCGGATTTCCTCCCTTCCCCGTTCATAGAATCGGCGCTCGCGCTAGAAAAAAGCCAACGCCATTTCTTCAAACTGCCGATGAATTAATATTATAAGCCTCGTATTGTTCTGACTTTTATCTTCTGAATATCACATCAACACGCACATGTTTCGGACATAAAAATATGTGCGATTTATTTTATCGATATAAAAAAGCGGACAGCACCACAGGCGCTTTAATTTTATTATCTTAAACACTTTAGAATATTTAAATCCATCATCTCTCTATGAAACCTCACGGTTGGACTCCATGAACTGGCTATTTTACCAGCCCACTTATGCAACACCCATCACAGTTATCAATTCCTGATTTATTTTTAGATTGACTTTTTCATCACCAAAATGTCTTTTATGTGGAACCGGTTTCCTACTGGCATTTCATACCACCGAGCAAGGTATGAAAAGTATCCACATGAAACCGTCCCCTATTGATTAAACAGGATACAAATCCGATGTCTAAAAACTATACGGCTCTGGCCGGTGACGTAGTGCAGGCGCTGGGTGGGGCGAACAACATTGTCGCCGCCACCCACTGTATGACCCGCCTGCGCTTTGTATTGCAGAACCCGGCGCTTGCTGACAGCGCCGCGCTGAAAAGCATTAAGGGCGTGATGG
>NZ_JAFAGS010000087.1 GCF_019237635.1 Pluralibacter sp. | reverse complement strand
TGCACGGGCATATCAATATGCTGGGGCATTATACGTTTACGCTACCGGAGGATATTTTGAAGGGGGAACTGAGAGAACTAAATTTCAATTTAAACAATGAATTAACTTCTTAGCGTACGTTTTCGTTCCATTGGCTCTCAAACCCCTAACACTCTTCCTGGCCCGAATGGTTAATCCGGTAAAAACGAAATTCCGCGCTCTTCAGTGCCTGACCTGTCGCCACGGCGCGGTTGAAGTAGGGAGACGAACTGTCGATCTCCTTCTCGATCATCATCGCTGAATGCTGGCGTGTACCGGTGATTTTGCCGCTGGCACTGTCAACCGGCAAGTTGAGTCCGTGGGACAGCCCGATAATCTCAATGCTCCCGTCACGATCCTGAACGTCCACCGAACCTTTGATGTCCGCGCCACCGTCATCCTTGAGCCATAAATACGCTGGAATTGGCATTTTTCCTTTTTCCTCATGTTGTTAGTAAATCCATAAAGAAAGTGTAGGCTTTCTCGATCGGCGGGTAAACGACCAATCTTTTGCAGAAAATTTCAGCGGCTGGCGGTAAGGGTTTTATGCGCCTTTGGCGCATGGAGGCGCCAGCTGATGTCGAATGTGGCCAGAAGGTGAATGGCGCCGTGACCCGGCGTAGCCGGTAACTAAGTTAATAGGTTCTGCCTATCCAGCCCCTCCCCCTGTAGAGCCATGCCCGCTTAAAGCGACTCAGGAGCTTCTGTGCGCGGTCGGAGTGGTCACGGCGAGGCTTTGCCGAAGCCGGGGCTTATCTCCGCGTTACGCGGTCCAGAGGACCGCTTACGAGCGTGTTATCTCAAACTTCCAGCAACTGGTCTTAAAGCGATTCTTTTTCTAGTTACAACATCCATTTTAACAGCGGTGTCTTTCCGGGCCTTTGGCCCGGGGGGCGGCGCTGTTCAGAATGGGGCGCGGTAGTTGCGTTCAGATTAGGATCTGATTGCCCGTCGTAAAACGACGGGAGGTACCTTTGTCTTTCCGAACCGGCGCGAGCAGAGCTCGCTGCAAGGGCGGACATTATCGGCTGTCCACAGGACAGCGGGCGAATAAGTTATTTACTTTAAAGGAGTAAGGATCTTACAGGAGTTTTAAAAGACTAGTGGCGGTCTGTAACACCTCTCGGGGAGCACAAATTGTCGGAGGTCTCTTGCAGTTAAATGTGTATAACTAGAAATGGACATTGTCGCCGATGAAATCTGGTCGATTTCTGCGATAGTTGGTGTCGCAAATGGAACGATTGGCTGGAGTATTGGTGACCTGGAGAGCAATTATTAGCCAATGTCTGACAGCAGGCGTGCAAAGGCCTCCGAAGCTAACCGGAGGCAGAAAACAGGGAAAGCTAGGCTATGGACAACCGGGTGGTATATCGTCGCGATTTGACCATGCGTATCATGACGCGCTCTTCTATCAGCTCCTTGACGCCGGAGAACGTCAGGCTCAAATGTTTGCCCTGGCGGATTTCACGGTTAACCTGGGCACGAACGGACAGCTCGACTTCCTTACGGGATCGCTCCGCATCGCGTTTTGCGCGCGCACGCTCTTCGCCTTCAACCTTTCGCTTCAGGCGGTTCTCTTTGAAACGCGTGTGGAACTTGCTCCAGCCCTGGCTAATCAACTCGCCAATATCAAGGCGGGACTGACCGCGGCGTTCGCGTTGCTTATTCTTCCACTCGGCACGGCCGGTGCGAGCCGCGGCCACTGCTTCAGGGGAAATATCCAGAGCTTCGAAGAACGCCGGCGTAAACGTAATATCTGTCGGCATGTAGCAACCGATCTCTGAGTCGAAGTTTTTCATGGAATAGGTGACCAGACCGAAGTCCTCGGCCAGCGATCGCAGCGCGCGGGTGGCACGAGTGATTGAAACGCCACTTTTATTCGTTTCAGTCGCAAGGCCGCACTCTATCGCTATCGTCGTCAGCGATGCGTTGACGCGATTTAAGAGGGGGTCATAGTGGTAGCAGATAGCCTGTATCAACGCCTCCAGCGCCCTCAACCTTAACGGTGGGGGCATACGGAAACGCTTACCCTGTGAACGGGCAAAAGCAACAAAGAGAGCAAAGGCAAATCGTTCAGTTAAGCCCGCAGCCTTGGCCATGAGCTTCTTGTTAAACGGGAGTGTCGCTTTCTCTTGATCGCTGCCTTTCTTCTTCGGCACGACGAATTTAGGGAAAGGATTTTTTACCTGTCGGTAATAGGTGATGTTCTGTTCAGTCACACCCGCCCGGACTTATGGCGGGCAGGTATTGTTTTCTGAATTGCATGCGTTATAATCCTTCACAGGCCAGCGCCTGCTTTGTGACCCCCTGATATCTGCCGCCTTCCGCCAAGTTGATGACAGATTTCGGGGGGTTTTTGCATTCAAGGCCCGGTGTTCTGAAGCCTTCTCCCTTGAGCATTTCAGGATATGCCCATCCCTCACACAATGCCGCCAGTTGCGACACTGCTTTTATTCCTTTGCCAGTCAGCCTGTTAAACGGCAGACCAGTCGTCCGCAAATATTACCCGTTTTTTAGTTTCTTGCAACTCGACGATCGCAGCACTGAATGCGGATCGCCGGAAAATCAATAAGAAAACATCGACAAATCAGCATGTAGCATCGCTCAGGTCAGTACCTTTGCCGTGCTAGTTTGTGATCGCTCTCTTATTAGCCGCCATAGGAATTGATCTATATCAACTCTAAAAACGGACTAAAATATGTACACAGCCCTCTCGAATGAAGTAGAAACCACCATGAAGGCTTTCTCTGGTTCTATCGCACCCGACGGCATGTCCCGCCAGCTATTCCACTTCTTTGATAAAAGCGATGAGTCCTGGGCCATCAAAGACACTTCTTTCAAATTTTTGTATGTAAATCAGTCTTATGTGGAGTTTCTGCAAATACCTTTGGATATTGCTGAGAACATCACGGGATTCAGCTATGAAGGTGTGCCTTCACTGGCCTCACTTAAAGATAAACTGGTTATACATGACCGGAAGGTCATACAGTCGGGAATGCGGGTTGAGGCCGTCGGAACTGTTCTTATCGGAGATGCTTTCCGCTCATTTATCTTTGAGAAATTCCCGTATTTTAATGAACAGGGCGAGATTGTAGGTACGATTTCACATCTGAAACCCTTCGAACGTCTTTCCCTGGGGTACTTTTTGGAAATGCCGTTTTACGGTGAGGCGACCTTTACACCACCAACATCCATACTCTCCAAACGAGAATGGGAGGTTTTGTTTCTACTTTATCGTGGATTACACCGCGCACACATTTCACACTTTTTAAATATTTCTGAGTATTCTGCAAGAAATATTATCTCTCGTCTTTTCTTAAAGACAGGGGTGAGCTCGAAAGAGCAGCTGCTTGACCTTGGACTGAAGCAAGGCTGGCACTTGTATGTCCCGCCCCGATTCGTTTCCATCGGATATGACATCCTCTTTAAAGAGAACATTTAACTATAACTGATTAGCGCACCTCAGAATAGGTGCAATTTGTACCTGTACATTTTGCACCTATTTTTCAGTTTGAAGATAAATAAAATCTAATCTGTGGTGCTGGGCCGCCATAATTCAGTTAAAACAATTAAATACTGGATATGAATTTTCAAAAATAAAGGAAGATATAATGTTGAACCTTAGTGGGGTATGGCGTTCTCGCCTTATGTTTCCAGAACTATCTGACTCAGAGTTTCAGGCACTGATGCACTATGCACAAGGTACCAGCATTCACTGCATTGCAGATATTATGAAATCTTCATTACCAGCCATCAAACAATCGCTACAAAGAACCAGAAGCAAGTTGAATCTAGAGAAACTGGAGTCTGCTCGTGGTGTCTACAACGCACGAATCCAGGCTGCGATGTTAGCCTCCGATGACTTTCCAGCCCATTACAATGAAACAATGCAGAAACAATTAGTCGCGCTTGAAGTTAAAAACGTTTAAAGGCGGCTATTTTTTAATCTAAATTGTATCCCCCAGGTATCTAAACTTATGTCTAATAATATGCGACTATATATCCTATGTAAGTTTAGATGCCTCGTCATTTCATTCCCCGCCAAGAAAGGAATGCGGTGCAATATATTCATAGTCTGTTTTTGTTGGAACAGGAATGGTCTTATTTTTTTGACGAGTTTCTGAGGTGTTGAGTTAGCCTCTCTGCCATACCAACAGCTTCATCAATTGCAGATTTAAGTTTTTTACTTTCCCTATCCAAAACTTCTGCAGATATTTTCATCAGAGGTGCATTGTGATCGGACTGATGATGCTTAAGCAGCATCTCTGCAATATCGTCATCAAGTACATAAAAATAGTACTCAGGATAATTCAGTAATTTAGCGATCCTGACAATGACGTCGTATGGAGGAGAAAAACGACCAACTTCATAATTAGACAGACGAGAACGACTATTGGCTCCATCAATGCCAATCAGCTCAGCCAGTTTCTCTTGCGATAATCCTGCAGCTTCGCGAGCAGCTCTGAGACGCCTTGGAACCATGTAGTTTCACCTCTTTGAATTTTTTGATCTTACAAATCAGGGTGGACGCTGCGTGTCCATAAAAACAACCCGCTTGTTTTTCAAAACAAGCGTGATATGATGATTTTGCTTTGTCCTCACCGCCAAGAGAACAAAGCCCCTTTAACAAGAATAGACTGAGCAATAACACTGTCAGAATTGCAGGGAGCTGAGAGAGACAGCCCTTGTTTCAGCGCTATCGCCCAGTGTATTCGGCTCCTCCGGATACAGAATGACCCTAACGGGGATCGGTTCGGGCGAGAGCATGATGGACATTGAAAAACTTCACGGACAAAACTGGTATCTTGCCCAATACATTACCGGCGGCAAGAACCGCGAAAACCTCTTCTCCTGGCTTTCAGATCTTGATGTCACACCCTGGACTCCATTAAAAGTCAGCCTTATTCGCCGCTCAGATAAAATTTGTAGTTATCGTCGGCGTATTGCACCTCTCTTTCCTGGTTACTTTTTCCTTAAGGCCAATCTGGCCACACAGCCTGTGGACATCATTCGGCGTCACTCTGCTTTTTGCAGTTTTGTGATGAACGGTTCACAGATAGCACCACTCCAGCCATCAGTGGTAACCGGTCTGATGAAACTTCATCCGGATCCAACGCTGAACCTGAGCGCTACTGAAGAACTTGAAGCAGCCTCCCAAAAGCGGCTATCAGATTCGCAATATCAATATCTGTTGAATCTGGATCAGGAGACTCGCCCGGTCTCACGCGTTGCGCTCCTGATGAATCTGGTATTTGAGCCCGGACAGCAGGGATTCTGACCTTTCCCCGCAGTCCAGTACCCTTTCCCCGGTGTTATGCCGGGGCTTTTTTCCCCAGACACACTATCCCTGATACCCATCGCGGGTCCCGGCAATGGTGCCTGAACCGGTCCCCTCATGGACCCCTTGTCCGTTTTACCGGTTTGCCAGCGCTGGCGTCTTTCCTCTGGCGGATGAAAGACCAGGCACCATTGCCGGAATCAGGTAGTGCCATTTACTGAAGGACAACACCGTGTACCCCGTTGATAATTCTGTTCCGCACCTGCTCTGGTGCATTTTGGTAGCACTACGAACCGCTGAAGAAGACTCTCCATTTCCCTCGGAAAAGGCCCGCCGGCGTTTTATTTCTGACTGGCTGGACATGGGGCGCGATAACCCTAACTTTCGGGGCATGGCTTCAGAGTTCACCACCCTTCGCGAATTGCTTGAGAAGACAGATAAAGCCACCTGCGTGACGGACACGCTCGCTAAGCTGCTTGACCATGCTTATGCGGCTGAACAGTGCGACTTTTTCCGTTTCAGATCCGCGTTCAACACGCTCCTTCAGCTTGGCTGGCAGCACACCGTCTGCCGCTTTCCAGAGAACATCACCTCCGAGCTGATGAACCGAAGGAAAGGAGACCGCAGGCATCTGTTGCAGTTGACCCGCACTGAAAATGCCTTTCACTCCGTAGGCCACATGGTGAAACCAATCACCTTCCAGCTTCTTTTTTCCAGAAAGGATGCGGAACAGCTTGATGCTGAAATGACATTCCATAACGAAGGCTTTCAGGTGGTATACGCCAAGGAAGAACTCAGTCTGACGAAGGAGCGTATTATCCGTACCCTGCACATCGGCATCCCCTCTCTTCCGGAAGAGGAATGGAATCCACAACAACGGGACATCTGGCAGCCAGATAATGGGTCAGCCAGTAAGGCCTACCATTGAGGGCATACTCCATGAGTTTAACGGTTACCGATCGAGACTTACGTGAACTACAAATTCGCCGCGCAGCTGCAGTAGTGGCATTCAAACGAGCCTGCCGTGTTCGTGCAAAAAATCCGGACACAATGCCATTCAGTAGCCTGACCGCTTTACGAACCGAAATTGACGATGCAGAGGAGGACATTAAGGCATTCCGACAAGACCATCTGTGCTGAGCTGGCTTCCTCTTCAGCACCCCACTTTCCACGGCACTTCACTGACGATAACGCCTATGAAAATCATTCATACCTCTGTGCTGCTTCCAGTTCTGCTGGGCGGTTGCAGTCTTTCTCATCAAAAGCAAACTGACGTTGATGCCCGGCAATTCGTGGATGGACAAATAACCACCCAGCTGCAGCGTATTGCCCTGGCACAGGAAAACCTGCAGCAGGCCTCCCGAACAGTTACACCCAAACCTTCACCGGTGACCAGCCCCGTCGCTGCCGTATCGCCCCAGGCTCCAGCGCCGTCAACCACAGGAACGCTACGCGGGTTATCTGCTATCAAATCGCTGGGTGATCCTACCCACATAATGTGGACACGGTGCTAAGCGAGGTTCTGGTTTTCAAATTGTTCCGGGCTGAGTCCGCCACAGGCACTGTGTCGGCGCCACCGATTGTAATCGCACTCAATATAATTGAACACCGTCGTTCGCATCGATT
>NZ_JAFAGS010000185.1 GCF_019237635.1 Pluralibacter sp. | reverse complement strand
AATAAATTCACTATCGGCTACCGTACCAAAGTCTGATGCTGGGTAGGCGTTTAGCCCTCCCCATTCTTGGAATACATCGTCCCCGTCAATAGCGGATATTTGTACGGCTCCGTTGCTTGAGCAATAATCACGCCCATCATTTCCATTCATTTTCAGATTCCCTGGTGTGGTAAACCAGTGATTGACCGTGAAGGTATACACCTGCGGTGTACCTCCGTAACTTGAGTTTCCTGTCAGGGTTACGGTTTTACTCCCCCCCGAAGGTGTTCCGGCAAGAGTAACCTTACCATTATTGCTCACCTGTACCCATGGACGGTTTGAAGACCAGGTATAATTTGCCGGTACGCTTCCGTTCAGCAGTATCTGGAAATCGGCATTCCGGAACCCTGTCCCCGGGAAACCTGATGTCGAGCTATAGTTTTTACCATTTGTACTCAGGGTGAGTATTGCAATCAACTCCACTGAAACAGCTGGCACACTAAACGCGCTACCATTTACCAGCGCAGTTATACTGGTGATTCCTTCGCTGGTTCCTGTTAGATCTGCGGTATAAGTCCCATCATCATTGTCGGTCACGTTACCAACAGTTGTCCCCTGTAAACTACTGATAAAATTCACTGTCTGTCCGGTTACGACATTATCATAAATATCTTTCAGCGTTATTGTCAGGCGTGCGGAAGCGTTGCCATCTGCCAGGATGCTGCCTGACCCCGAAACCAGCGAGGAGTGTGCCGCATCAGGATTTCCCGCCACCAGGGTGACAACGGCAGGAGTAACACTAAATGCACTTCCATTGACTTGTGCGGTGATATTTGTCTGACCGATTTTTCTCCCCGTCAATGCAGCTGTGTAGGTCCCGTCGTCGTGATCCGTGACATTTCCCACAAAAGACCCCGCCAGACTGCTACTAAAGGCAACTGACTGACCCACCACTGCATTACCATTGATATCTTTCAACGTCAGAATAATGACCGACTCACTGGTCCCATCGGCGACAACAGACACTGGAGTCGCCGATATCGTTGAGGTTGCGGTATCTGCATCTCCAGCGACAAAATTAACGATGACTTCCTGAGAACTGCCATTGAAAGAGGCGGTGACTTTACTCTGACCGCTGGTAACACTTTTCAGGGGCATCGTAGTTTCACCATTTACATCGGTGGTAGATGAAGCGCCGATCACCGCACCGTTATCTGCGCTGAAGCTCACCGTCTGACCGGCCAGCGGGTTGCCGTTGGCGTCGGTCACTGTGGCGCGCACGCGGTTATGCGCCGTGCCGTCGGCCTTCGCGCCGTCGACCAGCACGCTCAGGGCACCGGGGGCGATGCCCGCAGTGGCATCGTCCGCGACGAAGTTCACCGTCACGGTCTGGCCGCTGCCGTTCACCGAGGCGGTGACCGTGCTGGCTCCCGCCACGGTGCTGCTGAGGGAGACCGTGACGCCGCCGTCGGCGCCGGTGATCCCGGAGACGGCGATGCTCGCGCCGTTGTCGGCGCTGAAGCTCACGGTCTGGCCGGCCAGCGGGTTGCCGTTGGCGTCGGCCACCGTGGCGCGCACGCGGTTCTGCGCCGCACCGTCGGCCTTCGCGCCGTCGTTCAGCACGCTCAGGGCGCCGGGGGCGATGCCCGCGGTGGCATCATTGCCAGTCAGCGTGACTGTCCTGGTAAGTTCAGTAAAGGTTATACCCGTGGTCGCAGGGGTCACCTGCACCTGCCCGGCTTGCGTTCCGGACAATCTGGCAACATACACTCCAGGAGAGATCTCTTCAGTGCGTGTTACTGAAGCTCCATCCACGCCTGTAACACGGAAAATGACATCATTCAGCCCACTCTGTGGCTGTCCGCTCTGATTATTTGCCGCCAGTGACAGGGTACTGAAGGACACTCCATCAGCCACAATCGTGTCTGGACTGACGGTCAGTGAAGAACGCTCCGCCGAGATAGCGATATCCGTGAAAGTGATGATGCTTTGCTGGCTGATATTACCTGCCGTGGCGGTCACTGTGGCTTTTCCTGATACTGTCGAAGTAATCGCATTCTGTGTCTGCCCCTTCGCATCTGTTACAGTATCTCGTACATGTTCACTTCCATCCGCATACACGACTTTCATATTTACCGTCTGGTCGGCAAACGGCGCTCCGTTGCTGTCCAGTACTGTCGCGATAACGGTCACTGGTGTTTTGCCGTCAGCAGGAGCATTGTCTCCAGTCACCATCATCTCACCGCTGAAGCTTAATTGTGGTGGTAGCACTTCGACTGTCAGTTCCTGCGGTGTACCTCGGTTGCCGTTGTTATCCACCGCTGTGGCAGTCAGAACATAGAAGTTGGTGACGGGAACCATGGTCTGTTTCATGACACCAACACTGGTCTGTGAAGCCCGGTGTGCGGGCAGTGTCAGTCTCGCCTGGGTTATATCCGTCTGCGTGAAGGTGCCTCCGGCTGCGAGAAACGCGGCATTGTCCCAGCTCACCTGTTGGAGCGGATATTTACTGTTAACCTGTACAGTCACGCTGTGCGCACTGCCTGGTACATCCTTAATCGCTGACGGTCCTACGCTGGATTTAATCAGCATCTGCTTACGATAATCCAGAATAATATTGTTATTACGGTCTATCAGGTTATGACGGCTCCCGCTCAGGCGACGCATGCCGTCTACTTCGGACGATGATATCTGAGAACCCCAGGATTCATCAGGCTTCCAGGTCAGCTGTAAGTTAATACTGGCTTCTTTCTGGTCATCTTCTCCGGCGCGGTGGTCAAGCCCAACGGTCAGCAGAGGGAACGGTGTCCAGTGAATTCCCGTCGTTATGGCATAGGGGTTTTTCTGTCGTTGGCTGTCGTCGCTACCGAACAGGGCCACACTCTCACCGTAATACTTCTCATAAACCAGCTTGCCGCCGATCTGCGGATATGCTGGCAGCCAGCCATTCAGTCGGATATCCCAGCCGTTAGCTGGCCGCTCGTCATAATCTGCAAAATCTATGGACTGGTGCCAGTCTGTCAGGCGGAAGTAGCCATTGGCAGATGCAGTGATATAGTCACGCCAGTACTCCAGACCAAGACCCAGACGACGGTTATCGCCGGTGATATCGGCGTCATAGAAGCTGTTGAAGCCAACCATACTGTCAGTCGTAAACAGGCGCATGCCGAGACCCAGGTTCACCGTGTTACGGTCGTCCTTGTTCCGCCAGCCCAACTGGGTGAAAAGGAGATTACCCGGGGTCTCATACAGGGGAACCAGCCAGTCAATGCTACTATCTTCCAGGCGCCAGTCGTCGTTCATACTTAGCTGTGCCTGAACCGTACCAAACTGACCCAACCACTGCTCAATCGTCTGACTGGCAGTTCCGGTTATAGCCGAGCGTGCTGCCTCTGTAGCGGCGTTCGATATGTCACCGCTGGCGGCTATTCCTGCGAGACCGTTCAACTGGCCAGCCAGGCGGGCCGTAGAGTCATCGCCCGTGAGGTCAGCGGTTTTTTCTGCGGAAGGGGGAGCGGAAGGCGTCAGCGCTGAAGACGGTGTTATTTTCATCCCGGAAGCGGGAATATCCAGTTCATCACCAGCGGATAAGTGGGCGAAGGGTTTGCTGAAGCTACGGAACTGGTTGTAAGTCTGCAGCTGTGGAAGCGTCAAGCCAAGGCGCTCCGCAATCATTTCGCTGGTTTCTCCGGGGGCCAGCTGATACACCTGTGCCGGGCGGTTCAGCAGGTCGCTCGCCCAGGCGGACGGTTGCGGAGTGGTTACCGCAGCGACGACGGGTGAAGTGATGGAAAAAAGCTGCAGCAAAAGACACACCCATGCCCTGCGCCACTGTCTGCGTTCGGCTGGAGCGGGTACCTCACCGGAGGCCCTTCTGTGCCTCCAGGATAGAATATAGCTCAGGTATTTTATCAGGTTATCCATATTAATATTTTTTTCATGCAACTGATTGTTATATAAATCGATAATGAAGATTACGTTCCTTACAGAGGCATCACCTTTTTTGGGATATTTTTCATTATTTTTATTTATTAAGGGTGGTGGTGTTTCTGGGGGTTGAAACCTTTTCTTGGGGAAAAAGAAATGAAATGGATGTAACAGGGTGTTAATAATGTCTCCAATAATTTTAATTGCCCTTGAAATGATAAACAAAAATATCTCAATGAAATTGTTCATGGTGATTTACTTTTCATCTGTTCAACATGATGATGTTATTATTGCGTTTTTAATGTATTTCAACCCTGTAAATACATGTATGGTTTTACACAAATAAATAATACCTGTCGAATTAAGGTAAATCAGTTTCCCTCTCAGGACACGAACTTCGACGCAGCCAAGCAGTAACAGTCTGTCATCTGCCAACACCTTGCCAGGCCCACGGTTAAGCTATTAAAGAGGTTAATTAAAGGAAGATCCTGATGAAAATATGATGAAAATATAACGAAGGGCGACATATTTAAATTTAAACAACATTCATGGTCAGGATATTTTTAAAGCACTTTTCCAGATTCCTAACCAGAACGGTAGCGCCCTTTCAGGGCGAGCGTCACGGCTTCGCCGTTCCGATGGCGTTCATGACCGGCACACGGACTTATACTCTGCGATATGTTAATTTTTGCAGGAACTCATTGATATGGCTAGCAGCAAAGCCCCCAGAAAGCGTAAACCGCCCCCTTCATCCCGACGCACACGCCCTGAATGGGTGCTACTGTTCAGACAATAAATCTTGATAATAAATCGGTCATTGTTATCGATATTCGGGCTGCAAGACGGGAGCACAAGCCGATCTATCTCAGCAACCAACCGATGACGGAGACATACATCCGGCGCCATGAGGGGGATTGCCATTGTTCTGAAGAACAAATCAAAAGAATGATGGCTGAGCAGGTCGAGGACAGTCGCGACGACAGAATTCTTGCTGGATTTGATTTCAGTGATATCGATCAGGACAGTTTGCGTGCATACCGTAATCTCTTTGCTGTCGCTAAGCCCCAACATCCCTGGCTGGAACTGGATCTCATCGATTTATTCAGGAATGTCGGTATCGAAAACTCATTACCGATCTTAAAGTGACTTTTGAATTGAGGTGAAGATTATAACGTTAACCGTACAGAGTTTTCATTGCTCCATTTTTTTGTTATGGGATGTTAATACGCACATTAATCCCTCTTTTACATCACCAGTTCCTATATTCTCGCCCCTTCTTGTCACACTTTTAGCTTGCTAATATATTTACATGGATAATATTAAAACAGACATCCGTTCAGTGCTGGCGCTGATGGTCTTTATGTCTTTTCAGGCCTTATCCGCATCCGATAATACAGAAGCTCTGACGCCGCTTTATAGCTATCATGATGATAATCAGCAGGTTGGAGTTGGTGCCCAACAACCTGAAAAGCCGCCGGTTAACCATTCTTTATTGCCATTTTTAGGCGACGACGCACGCGCCAGAGGCTATGACTTGCCGGAGCCTTTCGGTGTAAATATAAATTACATGAATATTAGACAGAATATTGATGTGGACAGCATCAATTTTAACGGTCTGTCATTAGATGGCGGTAATATTCAATGTAAAACCCGTACCTGTCAGCGCGCTTTTAATAAAATCTTCGGCAATGGTCCTGTTCCGCTGGGTAACGCTTTTAAAATTGATGTCGGAAAAACGCGCGAGAACAGTAAAACGGAAACGCTTAAGCTGGATGCGTGGCTGCTGCCTTTTATGAACGTCTATGGCCTGGTCGGCCATACTGAAGGACACTCGATATCGCAGATAGGCGTTGGCGTCGATTTGCCGAAAGCGGGCACTGTCCACCCGAAAAATTTGCAAAATCTGGACTTCAGGCTCGATTTTAAAGGCACCACCTACGGGGTGGGAATGACGCTTGTCGGCGGCATCGGCAACGGGTTCGCTTTGATGGACGGTAACTATACCCAGACGCGCTTTGACATCCTCGACGGCAGCATTAACGCCTTTACCTTTTCGCCGCGTGTGGGTTATCGCTTCACCACGCCCGCAGTGGATACTATCCACCTGCCCTCCGGCAAGCTGAACGTATGGGTCGGGAGCATGTATCAGGACGTACAGCAGGAGTTTAAAGGGAGCCTGAGCGATCTCACCATGCCGTCACAGGCGCTGCAAAGCATGGTCAACCTGGCAAACCAGCACGACAACGGGCGCTTTGACGTCAAGCAGCACCTGCAGTCGCCATGGAACGTCTTGCTGGGAGCCCAGTATGAAATTACCCGCTATTTTAACGTCACTACGGAAATCGGTTTTGCCGAGCGCAACAGCTTCTTTGTGGCCGGTGAATACCGCTTCTGATGCGCAGGATAACTGTTGTTCTGACGTGTGCGTCCTGTGTGCTGACAGGCCCGGCGCAGGCCACGCTGCCGAGCCGCGAACAGGTGGACGGCTGGCTCAATAGCCTCGGCGCGGGGGACCATTTTGATGCCGCGAAGGGGATTGACTGGGGCGTTATGCCCGGCCCGTTTTATACGCCGGAGCTGGGGCCTGGAATCGGTGCTGCGGTGGTCGGGATGTACCGCCCGGACTCCAGCGACCGCGTCAGTCAGAACTCAACGCTGTCGCTCAGTGGCTATTTCAGCGCCACCGGCGCGTTTGGCATAAATATGGCGAATTATGCTTTTTTCGCCGACGATCGCTGGCGTTTATTTCTGGAAGGCGCGCTGAGCGATACACCGACGTACTACTGGGGGCAGGGGTTCGCGGCGGGCGATAAAGACAGCGCAAAGCAAAAATATACCTCGCAGGTGTTGAACCTGCGCCCGACGATTTACCGCCGCCTGGCGCCGCACGTGTATCTGGGCGTGGGCTGGTCGTTGGCGACGCAGCACGCTGCGCAGATAGACAGCAATGACCCGGCGAAGATAGAGCAGACCGCGCAGGGGGAGTCCGTTTTCAACTCCGGTAGCAGCATCGCGCTGAGCTGGGACGATCGCGATTTTGTCGCCAACCCGCGCAAAGGCCAGTATGCCGATGCGCGCTATACCCGCTACACGCCCGATGTCGGCAGTGACACGCGCTTTGATGAATACCAGCTGCACTACAGCCGCTACGACGCATTGAATGAGAAAAGCGTGCTGGCCTGGGAGATTGATGGCGCTTTTACCCAGGGAGAGGTGCCATGGACGATGCTGCCGCTGCTGGGCAGTAACCAGCGGATGCGCGGTTATTACGAGGGGCGCTATCGCGATAAAAACACGCTCAGCGGCCAGCTGGAGTATCGCCGCAAGCTGGACTGGCGCCACGGCGTTGTCGGCTGGGTTGGGGCCGGGACGATGGGGTCTTCGTTTCATGCGCTGGATGACGGACGCTGGCTGCCCTCCGCCGGGGTAGGCTATCGCTTTGAATTTAAACCACGGGTGAACGTCCGTCTTGATTACGGCATCGGTAAGGGCAGCAGCGGGTTTTACTTTCAGGTCGGCGAGGCCTTTTGAGTTTGTTACATCGGCGATCCAGTGGCCAGCTGTTTACCCTTGAGACGGTATTGAATGTTGACGAGTGTTCACTGTATTCCTCATCGTGGAGTCATTAAAACGGGTGGGCGAAATGCGCGCCGTGCGATACCCTGATGCGATAACTGCGCATCAGGGTCTCCCCATGAAACAAATCACCTTCGCTTCCCGCAACCATCAGCTCACCAATACCAGTACCTGGACACCAGACAGCAACTGGCTTGCCTATGACGTGCGCCCCTCCGGCGCATCGTTTACCGGTGAAACCATCGAGCGGGTGAACGTCAACACGGGTGAGGTTGACGTCATTTATCGCGCCGCCAACGGGGCGCATGTTGGCGTGGTGACGGTTCATCCAACGGACGAGCAATACGTTTTTATCCACGGACCGGAAAACCCTGATGCAGACTGGCAGTACGATTTTCACCATCGGCAGGGCGTCATTGTGCAGCAGGGGCTGGCCAGCAATCTGGACGCGATGGATATCACCGCGCCTTACACACCGGGCGCCCTGCGTGGCGGCAGCCACGTTCACGTCTTTAGCCCGAACGGACAGTTCGTCAGCTTTACCTATAACGATCACGTGCTGCACGAGTACTCCCCGACGCTGGATTTACGCAATGTCGGCGTCGCGGCGCCGTTTGGTCCGGTCTCTCCGGCAGGGGCTCATCCGCGAAACTACGGCGGCAGCCGCTGGTGCGTGTTGGTCAGCCGCACGACGCCAACGCCTGCGCCGGGCAGCGATGACATCAACCGCGCCTATGAAGAAGGGTGGGTGGGCAATGACCGGCTGGCGTTTATCGGCGATACGCTGTCCGCGCGCGGCGAAAAGGTGCCAGAGCTGTTTATTGTCGATTTGCCGAAAGATGAGCTGAGCTGGAAACGTGCAGGCGAGGCGCCGTTGCAGGGAACGACAAATACGATGCCCGCGCCGCCTGCAGGCGTGATACAACGGCGTTTAACCTTTACCCATCAGAATCGATATCCGGGACTGGCGAGCCAGCCCCGGCACTGGGTGCGGAGCAACCCGCAGGGCGATACGCTGGCCTTTTTAATGCGGGACGATACCGGCTTAGTGCAGCTGTGGTGCATTTCACCGCAGGGCGGAAATCTTCGTCAGGTGACGAACACAAGCGGCATTCAGTCTGCGTTTAACTGGCACCCGTCAGGGAAATGGCTGGGGTTTGTGCTGGAGAACCGCATCGCGCTGTGTGAGGCGCAAACGGGAGAGATAACCTTTTTGACGGCCGATCACGGAAATCCGCCTTCAGCGGATGCAGTAGTCTTTTCGCCGGATGGGGCGCTTATCGCGTGGATGGCGGACGTCGACGGCTATCGTCAGCTGTGGGTCACGCAGACCCAACGTTAGCTTATTGCGCTGGCCCTGAGGCTGGCGGAACCACCGCATTTGTCGCCATCGTATCGCGCTCGCTTTTTTCCACGCGCGATTTTACCGAGGTATCGGTACGGAACATGTCCCAGGGCAGCAGCAGCGTATCCAGCATCGCCGTAAGCGGCATATCCAGCGCCACCAGCGATTTGGTGCCCCAGTTGGTGTCGTCATCGCCCAGCATTGTCGCGCTGGCGCGCGTGCCCGGGTACGTCCCTTCTTTTCCGCCAGTATGTGACATCACGCTTGAACATCCTCCCAGCATCACCATGCCGGAGAAGACCGTCAGCTTTAACAGATCGTTTTTCATCGCGTTGTTATCATTGTTGCTGTCTGTCCATCCATTGGGTAAATAGCGGCCCGCTACAAAAATAAATAGCCCCGAATCGCTGCACTGTGGCGACGCTCGCAATTTGGCTTTTCATGCTGCATATCAGTCTAAGCGTTACGCTGGAAAGTGCAAAAAAAGTAAGACAGATTCCCTTGAAAAACGTTCCGGTAAACCCATTTTATGAGTGTGACCCACCAGAGGAACTCGCCAGATGGGTGTTCCGGGCACTTTCGACCTGTCCATTGTGGAAGGTCAGTGAATTCTCGCTGATTTCAGGAGCTTTTTATTATGCGTAACTTCGATCTTTCTCCGCTGTACCGTTCTGCAATTGGTTTTGACCGCCTGTTTAACCTGCTGGAAAGCAACCAGAGCCAGAGTAATGGCGGCTACCCTCCGTATAACGTCGAGCTGGTGGACGAAAACCACTACCGCATCGCGATTGCGGTGGCCGGCTTCGCTGAAAACGAACTGGATATTACCGCGCAGGACAACCTGTTACTTGTAAAAGGCGCTCATGCCGCCGAGCAAAAAGAGCGTACCTATCTCTATCAGGGTATCGCCGAGCGCAACTTTGAGCGCAAATTCCAGTTAGCGGAAAATATCCACGTGAAGGGCGCTAACCTGGTCAACGGCCTGCTGTATATCGATTTGCAGCGCGTCATTCCGGAAGCGAACAAACCGCGCCGTATCGAAATTAACTAACGGATCCCCGTTGGGTGGCGATGCCGCTGCCCTTATACCTCATGCTTGCCGTAAGGGAGCATATGCGAGCCGCGAGGCTTGCAGGACACTACTCGCTTCTCAGAAGGAGAAACATCATGCGTAACTACGACTTATCCCCCATGCTGCGTCAGTGGATTGGCTTCGACAAACTGGCGAACGCCATGTTGAATACTGGTGAAACCCAAGGTTTCCCGCCGTACAACATCGAAAAAAGCGACGATAACCACTATCGCATCACGCTGGCGCTGGCCGGGTTCCGTCAGGAAGATTTAGACGTCCAGCTGGAAGGTACTCGTCTGACGATTAAAGGTTCGCCGGTAAAACCGGAGTCAGAGCCAAAATGGCTGCACCAGGGGTTGGTCACCCAGCCGTTCAGCCTGAGTTTTACACTGGCTGAACATATGGAAGTCGCGGGCGCGACCTTTACTAACGGTCTGCTGCATATCGACTTGACCCGCAATGAGCCGGAAGCGATAGCCCCACAGCGTATCGCCATCAGCGAGCGCCCAGCGCTGAACAGCTGATTTATTAGATTTTCCTTATAAGGCCCCGATTTCCGGGGCTTTTTTGTGCGTCTTCGCTCAATAAATCACCTTGCTGCAAACGTGTTTTCATTTTAAAAACAGAGTGTTTTATGTGGATTTATTGGGATTTCACAAGGAGAACGCAATGACCGATCACCAACCTTTTGATGCGATGAAATTACAGGATGAAGATGACCAGGAGTACTGGTCAGCACGGGCGCTGGCAAAGGTGCTGGGCTACTCCGAATTCCGGCATTTTAACCCTGTTCTTGAAAAGGCAATGGAGTCCTGTAGCAATAGCGGGCAACGGGCTGATGACCATTTCGAGGGGGTCCTCGTTATGGTTAAGATTGGCTCCGGGGCTTCTAGAAAACTCAAAGATTTCAAACTATCACGCTATGCCTGCTATCTCGTCGTGCAGAATGGTGACCCAGGGAAGCCGGTGATCGCCGCCGGACAAACCTATTTTGCGATGCAGACTCGTCGGCAGGAGTTGGCGGATGATGAGCATTTCAGGCAGTTGCGTGAAGATGAAAAGCGGCTTTTCCTGCGAAGTGAACTGAAAGAACACAACAAGTACCTGGTGAAGGCAGCGCATAAGGCGGGGGTCGCGACTACGTTGGATTTTGCCATTTTCCAGAATCATGGCTACAAAGGCCTCTATGGCGGACTCGATCAGCGGGCGATTCATGAACGCAAGGGGTTGGGGAAAAACCAGAAGATCTTGGATCATATGGGGTCGACAGAGCTGGCAGCAAACCTGTTCAGAACGACGCAAACAGAGGATAAACTACGGCGAGATAACGTAATGTCGCGGGATATCGCTAACCAGACGCACTACGCCGTAGGGCAGAAGGTGCGTCAGACAAGCAACGAGCTGGGTGGAACGATGCCGGAAAATCTCCCCGTCCCGGAAAATAGCATTCAGCAGCTTCAATCGCAGGTTAAGAAACTGGCGAAAAAGCCCGGAAAGGCCTGATAAAAGGGTAATTGTGCGCCATCACGCATACATCATTTAGCCACTCTGCCAGAATCCCCGGTAGTAATAATGTTATTCACAGGGAAAATACTATGAGTGATATAGCATTGACCGTCAGCGTGCTGGCATTGGTCGCGGTGGTCGGGCTGTGGATTGGCAATGTTAAGATTCGTGGAGTGGGGTTTGGCATTGGCGGGGTGCTGTTTGGCGGCATCATTGTCGGGCATTTTGTTGATCAGGCCGGGATAGCCCTCAGCAGCCCGATGCTGCACTTCATCCAGGAGTTCGGCCTGATCCTGTTCGTTTACACGATAGGCATTCAGGTAGGACCGGGCTTTTTTGCCTCGCTGCGGGTGTCCGGCCTCAGGCTGAACCTCTTCGCCATTATGATTGTGATTCTCGGCGGGCTGGTCACAGCGCTGCTGCACAAACTTTTTAATATCCCGCTGCCGGTGGTGCTGGGGATCTTCTCCGGGGCGGTCACCAACACCCCTGCGCTGGGCGCCGGACAACAGATTCTGCGCGATCTCGGCCAGCCTTTTGCCGTGGTCGACCAAATGGGCATGAGCTACGCCATGGCCTATCCGTTTGGGATTTGCGGCATTCTGCTGACCATGTGGCTGGTACGCCTGTTCTTTCGCATCAACATCGAAAAAGAGGCGCAGCAGTTTGACGAACATGCGGGTAGCGGGCATGCGCACCTGCAGACCATCAACATCCGCGTCGAGAACCCGAACCTCAATAACCTCGCCATTCAGGACGTACCGGTCCTCAATAGCGATAAAATCATCTGCTCACGGCTTAAACGCGATGACATGCTGATGGTGCCGTCGCCCGTGACGCTTATCCAGACCGGCGATCTGCTGCACCTGGTAGGACAGCCAGCGGATTTACATAACGCGCTGCTGGTGATCGGCAAAGAGGTGGATACCTCACTGTCCACGCGGGGGACGGATTTACGCGTCGAGCGCGTGGTGGTGACCAACGAGAAGGTGCTGGGGAAAAAAATCCGCGATCTGCACTTCAAGCAGCGCTATGACGTGGTTATCTCCCGGCTCAACCGCGCGGGCATTGAGCTGGTGGCCAGCAGCGATGCCAGCCTGCAGTTTGGCGATATCCTTAACCTGGTGGGACGTCCGGCCTCTATTGATGCCGTGGCGGCAGAGGTTGGCAACGCGCAGCAAAAGTTGCAGCAGGTGCAGATGCTGCCGGTGTTTATCGGGATCGGCCTCGGCGTGCTGCTGGGCTCGGTGCCGCTGTTTATTCCCGGCTTCCCGGTGGCGCTGAAGCTCGGGCTGGCGGGCGGACCGCTTATCATGGCGCTGATTCTCGGGCGAATCGGCAGCATCGGCAAGCTGTACTGGTTTATGCCGCCGAGCGCTAACCTCGCGCTGCGCGAGCTGGGCATTGTGCTGTTTCTGTCGGTGGTCGGCCTCAAATCCGGCGGGGACTTTATCGCTACGCTGACTCAGGGCGACGGCCTGAGTTGGATCGGTTACGGTATCTTTATTACAGCGATCCCGCTGCTAATGGTCGGCATTCTGGCGCGAATATTCGCGAAAATGAACTATCTGACGCTGTGCGGTATGCTGGCCGGGTCGATGACTGACCCACCAGCGCTGGCGTTTGCCAATAATCTGCATGCCACCAGCGGCGCGGCCGCGCTCTCTTATGCCACGGTGTACCCGCTGGTGATGTTCCTGCGCATTATCACCCCGCAGCTACTGGCGGTGGTGTTCTGGGGGATAAGTTAGCAGTTTATCCGGATCAGTCGGCAATGCTAAGGTGAGGGGGTTGAGCCGACACAAGGAACCCCCATGAAGATATCCCGCCTCGGCGAAGCGCCGGACTACCGCTTCTCGCTGGCTAATGAGCGCACGTTTCTCGCGTGGATCCGCACTGCCCTCGGTTTTCTGGCGGCAGGCGTCGGCCTCGATCAGCTGGCGCCTGATTTCGCTACCCCGCTGATTCGTGAAGTGCTGGCCCTGCTGCTGTGCCTGTTCGCGGGCGTGCTGGCGATTTACGGCTACCTGCGCTGGCTGAACAACGAAAAGGCGATGCGTCTGAAAGAGGATTTACCCTACACCCGGGGGCTGCTGGTGATTAGCGTTACCCTGCTGATCGTGGCGGCGGTGGTCATCGCGCTGGTGCTGTATGGCGGCTAACCGCAAGGCGCGGCGGGAGAGCGACCCCGGGCTTCAACCCGAACGTACCTCGCTGGCCTGGTTTCGTACGCTGCTGGGCTATGGCGCGCTGATGGCGCTGGCGATAAAACACAGCTGGCACCGGGCGGGGTTGCCGTTCTGGATATCGATTGGGGTGCTGGCGGTGGTGGCGCTGATCCTCTGGCGCTACACCCGCAATCGCAATCTGATGGACGTCACGCGCAGCGATTTCGCCCAGCCCCGCGCGGTGCGTGACAAATTTTTGATCTCCCTCGCAGTGCTTTCCCTCGCATTACTGTTTTCTGTAACTCATCTACGACAACTCATTTTGTTTATCGAGGGACTCATATGACAGGAGGTCAACCCTGGGCAGAGCAGCCTTGTTTATGCGCTAATCACTATTGCCGCAACGGTATCTACCTCACCCCATCACCCGCGTTCACCATGCGGGATATGACACTGCTCTGCTTGCCGGAGACGGTGCTGACAGATGAAGCATGTCAGTCATTGAAAACCCGTCCTGGGGCGGTGATAGTCTCTCTTGACGGGGAGGTCGCATCAGAAGCGCTCACGACGTCGATGGAAAGGCTTCGTCACCATGCTGTGGCGTTTACGTTACTGGCCTGGGTGACGCGGGATAATAGCGATACCCCTCAGGCGCGATACCGGTACTGGCGAAACCTGGGAGCAACGGTGATTCATCTTTTGCCGCAGGTCCATATTCATGAGATGGCTTCAGGGGTGAATACGCAACGCTGGGGCGTTTTTTTACGTTCGGTATTTGAGCTTTGGGTGCGAGAGGATGTGGGGCGGGTATCAGTGCAGGTGTTTGATGATGCGCTTGCGGTCTGGCGTGGTACTGGCGCCAGAATGGCTACTGAGGCGCTTCCCGAGGAGTGCCAGCGTTGTCCGGCGCTCAGACTGTGTAATGGGGATTGCCCGAAGCACCGGATGGCGGACGGGCGCAGCGCGCTCTGTGAAGGCTATCAGGATTTTTTCACCTGGAGCGCGCCCTATATGCGCGTTATGCGTGACCTTCTGGCGCAGCATCGCTCGCCGATGGAGCTCATGGCGATGCTGCGCCAGCAGCCGATTTAGCGTCCGCGGGACAGATAGCGCGCCATCTCGTCTTCCGGCACCATACCGCCGCCAGTGGCCCAGACCAGGTGCGTCGCCTGATGCGCGTGCGTACCGGCCAGCCCCACGCCTGCTCGCTGCGGGCCCGCCATGCCCGCCAGCGCCGAAGGTTCCAGGCGAATTCCTTCCTCCTGCGCCAGCCAGCCAAGCATGTCGTACATCGTCTGATCGTCCAGGGTGTAGAAGCCGTCGAGCAGTTTCTCCATCGCCCGGCCCACGAACCCGGAGGCGCGTCCGACCGCCAGCCCATCGGCCGCCGTCTGGTTATCAATCCCTAAATCCTGAACCGCGATACCGTCATGTAACCCGGTATAGACGCCCAGCAGCATGCACGGCGAGTGTGTCGGCTCGGCAAACAGGCAATGCACATCATCGCCAAACGCCAGCTTCAGGCCAAAGGCCACCCCGCCAGGGCCGCCGCCCACGCCGCAGGGCAGGTAGACAAACAGCGGATGTTCGTGGTCCACCACGCGGCCCTGTTGGGCAAATTGTGCTTTCAGGCGCTGCCCGGCGACCGCGTAGCCGAGGAACAGCGTGCGGGAGTTTTCGTCATCAATAAAGAAACAGTTCGGGTCGGACTCGGCCGCTTTGCGCCCTTGCTCGACCGCGACGCCGTAATCCTGCTCGTATTCCACCACCGTGACGCCGTGGCTGCGTAGTTTGGCTTTTTTCCACTCACGGGCGTCTGCCGACATATGCACCGTCACCTTAAAGCCGATACGGGCGCTCATGATGCCGATGGAGAGGCCGAGGTTGCCGGTGGAGCCGACCGCAATGCTGTACTGACTAAAGAAGTCGCGGTATTGCGGGGCTAGCAGCTTGCTGTAGTCATCGTCCAGCGACAAAATGCCAGCCGCCAGCGCCAGCTTTTCGGCGTGCGCCAGTACTTCATAAATACCGCCGCGGGCTTTGATGGAGCCGGAGACAGGCAGGTGGCTGTCTTTTTTCAGCAGCAGCGTGCCGCCGAGCGGGGCGCCATACTCTTTTTCCAGCCTGCGCTGCATGGCCGGAATGGCCACCACGTCAGACTCGATAATGCCGTTTGTCGCCGCGGTTTCGGGAAACGCCTGCGCCAGGTACGGCGCAAAGCGCGCCAGCCGGGCATGCGCGTCCTGGACGTCCGCGTCGGTTAATCCCACGGCGGGCAGCCCTTCGGCAAGCGTGGTGGCGCGGGGGTTAATCCAGGTGGTTTCCTTCAGGGCGATCAGATCCTCCACCAGAGGATAGTTAGCCAACAAGGTAGTCATTTCAGCGTTGTTCATAATACGTCTCTTTGCGCTCAGATGATGAAAGAAAGCAGGAATGTCGCGGCCAGCGCCAGTATCGAGGCGATAAACATCGCGGTGATCGGGTTGCCGATAAACTGCAGCATCATATACAGCGAGCCGCTTTTCGCCATGTTCAGCTCGGCGATGGTTTTCACCAGCATCAGGCCGATAGGCAACAGGACGGTAAACAGCGTCGCGCCCAGCGACGGCAGCGAAGATTCTTCGCGCACTTCAAGGTTAGCAAACTCTGCGGGTACCGTTTTAAACGGCAGACGGTTGCCGAGCAGCTTCAGGAACAGCGGCCCACCCACCAGCGACGCCATCAAGCCGACCAGCAGACCGTAGACGATAACGGTGCCGATATCCGCGCCGAGCTTGTTGGTGACATACAGCGCCGCCGGGTGCGGCGGCACCACGCAGTGAACGGCCATCAGCGCGGTACACAGCGGAATCGCCAGTTTCAGCAGCGAGGTATTCGTCTTTTTGGCGATAGAAAACGCCAGCGGGATCAGCAGCACCACGCCCACTTCGACGAACAGCGTGATGCCGCAGATGAGCCCCACCAACACCATGATGACGTCAGCCGACAGCCAGCGGCAACGCTGTAGCGCCAGGCCGATACGTTCCGCCGCGCCGGACACTTCCATCATTTTGCCCAAAATCGTTCCAAGGCCGATCACCGCTGCGAGGAAGCCCAGCGTGCCGCCGATCCCCACCTCGATGGCGTTGACCATCGCGATCGGGCTCATGCCCATCATGGCGCCAACGAAGAAGCTCGCCAGCAGCAGCGCCAGAAACGGGTGTAATTTTAATTTTACAATGGTCAATACAATCAACACGATGCTGATAAGCAGAGTGCTCACAACCCAAATTTGCGATTCCATATCCCACCTTGTCTGTGTGTTGTCTGCCCCTATTGGACAGAAAAACGGCGTCGGCTGACAAACGATGAAATTCGCTATTCAAGTGAATTAGATTGAATCAAACAGGTGATGAGGTTCTAAAATCGCGGTGTATTTTTGCTTTGCCTCAATATTATTCATCTTTTTGCTGCGTATTTGGCCCGCCTTTTTTACAATTACCGCAGAATAAACCGCTGCGGAGAGCGTTATGGATGTTGCCACTGATGTCAGAAACCGCCTGCTGAACGGTTGGCAGCTGTCGAAGCTCTATACCTTCGAGGTGGCGGCGCGGCATGAGTCTTTTGCGCTGGCGGCCGATGAGCTGTCGTTGACCCCAAGCGCCGTCAGCCACCGCATCAATCAGCTGGAGGACGAGCTGGGCATACAGCTCTTTGTGCGCTCGCACCGTAAAGTGGAGCTCACGCGAGAGGGAAAACGGGTGTACTGGGCGGTGAAGGCGTCGCTGGATTCGCTGAACCAGGAGGTGCTGGATATCAAAAACCAGGAGCTGTCCGGCACGCTGACGGTCTATTGCCGTCCGTCCATCGCCCAGTGCTGGCTGGTGCCCGCGCTGGGGGATTTTACCCGCCGTTATCCGGCGATATCGCTGACGATGCTGACCGGTAACGATGACGTCAATTTACAGCGCAGCGGTATCGATTTGGCGCTCTATTTTGACGATACCCCCTCGTCGCATCTGAACCACCACTTTTTGATGGACGAGGCCATTTTGCCGGTCTGCAGCCCGGAGTATGCCCGTACGCACGAGTTGTTGCGCCACCCGGATAACCTCCGTCACTGCACGCTGCTGCACGACCGGCAGGCCTGGAGCCACGATTCAGGGACAGACGAGTGGGTTAGCTGGGCGCAGCATGCGGGGGTATCGTTGCCGCAATCGGCAGGTATTGGCTTCGATCGTTCGGATTTAGCGGTGATTGCGGCGATCAACCACGTCGGCGTGGCGATGGGGCGTCAGCGGCTGGTGCAAAAACGCCTCGACAGCGGCGAGTTGGTGGCGCCCTTCGGCGAGCTGACGCTCAAGTGCCACCAGTATTACTACATTTCGACCCTGCCGGGGCGGCAGTGGCCGAAGATAGATGCGTTTATCAGCTGGCTTCAGGGGCTGGCGAACCCGGTTAAATCGTCTGCTGTTTCTGGCTAAAGCGCGATGCCAGCGGCAGCCAGCACAGCAGGATAAGCAGTCCCATCAGCATCATCAGCAAGCCGAGGCTGGCCTGTCCGGTCTGCGGCAGCATCGCCGAGAGCCAGGCAAGCACGCCGGAGCCGATGTTCTGCAGACCGCCCACCAGCGCCCCGGCGGTACCGGCGAGGAACGGGAACGGCTCCATCGCGCCGCTGGTCGCCAGCGGAAACAGCATCCCGGCGCCGAAGAAGAACAGCGCGGCAGGGATCAGCAGCGTCCAGACGGTCATCACGCCGAAAAGTCCGGGGACCCACATCATTATCCCAGCCGCCAGACAGCTAATGACCGACTGCCACATCAGCGTCGGGAAGGCTTTGTTCGGTCGTCCGGCAACCCATGCGCCCAAAAACGCCGCCGGGATCGGCAGAATAAACAGGATACTGACCGTCATGCTGTTGAGACCGAGCACTGCGCCCATCAGCACGCCGGAGCAGGCTTCAAACACTGCAATCCCCGCCAGGCCGCCAACCAGCATCAGCAGATAGCAGTTGAACGCGGTGGTGCCGAACAGCGTTTTGTAGCTGGTGACCAGCCGGGTGCGCGGGGCTTCGCTGGGGCGGGTTTCCGGCATCCAGCGCGCCATGCTGAAGGTGACTATCACGCACAGCACCAGCAGGAAGGCGTAGCAGGCGCGCCAGCTCCATAGCGTATCCAGCATCCCGCCGATGAGCGGCGCCAGCAGCGGGCTGACCAGAATCCCCATATTGAGCAGGCTGTTGGCATGGCGTAACTGCGTCCCCTGATAGAGGTCGCGCGGCAGCGTACGCGCCATCACGCCGCCGACGCCGGTCCCCATCCCCTGCATGGCGCTGGCGGCAATGAGCACCGTCAGGCTGTGGGTGGTGATGGCAATAAGCGTCGCCAACATAAAAATCGTCATGCCTGCCAGAATCACCGGGCGACGGCCGATGCGATCCGACAGCGGGCCGTAAAACAGCTGTGAGACGCCGTAGGTCAGCAGGTAGGCCGCCATAACGCTCTGAACCGCGCCTTCACGCACGTTCAGCTCCCGCGCCATATCGGCAATTGCCGGAATATAAATGGTTTGCGCCATCTGACCGACGGCCACCAGCAATACCAGCATCAACAACAAATTGATGTTCTTATGCCTTTTCATGTCGATGAATAATTTGTGAGTAGTTTAAATTGAAGAATATGTGACTGGCACATGCCGTAAATGCGAGGGGAATCTACCACAGTAAAATGACAGAACAACTCTCCGACAACGATTCATTGCGTGAATTTGTAAACAAATCTCGGCAACAATTGTTGCCAGCTTGAATGGAAGGATTTTGCTGTTAAACAGGGGGATAGTTGCCCGCTGTTAAGTGTGATCGGCAACACATTTTTACGCCAGTGCGTATAAAGCAGTTGCCGACAGCATGAAAGCTGTGTTTGTATAAATTCAGTCAATAAATAAACCAATGGTCCCTAATGAACGCCATCCTGAACGCAACGAACCTACTAGCTACCGCGCAACCCGCCGCGGTGGTCGTCGTGCGTGTGGTGGTGGTCGTCGGCAATGCGCCGTAGGGTCCGGAACAACACACGATTCCAAAACCCCGCCGGCGCAAACCGGGCGGGGTTTTTCGTATAAAGCGCCCCCGGAAAGTCGGCTCAGAAGAAGGACTGGAGCATGGCAAGTTCGGGCACAACATCCGCAAAGACGCGTTTTACCGGCGCGCAGTTAATCGTTCACTTACTGGAACGGCAGGGGATCACCACCGTTACCGGTATTCCCGGCGGCACCGTGCTGCCGCTCTATGATGCGCTGAGCCAAAGCAAACACATTCGCCACGTGCTGGCGCGTCATGAACAGGGCGCTGGTTTTATCGCCCAGGGGATGGCGCGCACGCAGGGCAAACCGGCGGTCTGTATGGCCTGTAGCGGCCCCGGCGCCACCAACCTGGTGACCGCGATTGCCGACGCGCGCCTCGACTCCATTCCGCTCATCTGCATTACCGGCCAGGTGCCGTCCTCGATGATCGGTACCGATGCGTTCCAGGAAGTGGACACCTACGGCATCTCTATCCCCATCACCAAACATAACTATTTGGTTCGCGATATTAGCGAGTTACCCCAGGTTATCAGCGATGCGTTCCGCATTGCGCAGTCTGGCCGTCCAGGCCCGGTGTGGATAGACATTCCTAAGGATGTCCAGACCGCAGAGACCGACATCGACGTGCTGCCAGAACCGGGCGGTTGTGCTCCCGCGCCGCAATTCAGTACTGAAAGCGTGCGTGACGCGGCGGCGATGATTAACGCGGCCAAACGTCCGGTGCTGTATCTGGGCGGCGGGGCGATTAACGCCGCTGACGCGGTACGCACGCTTGCGGAAAAAGCCAACCTGCCCACCACCATGACCCTGATGGCGTTGGGGATGCTGCCGAAGGCGCACCCGCTGTCATTGGGCATGCTGGGAATGCACGGAGCGCGCAGCACCAACTACATTCTGCAAGAGGCTGATTTACTGGTTGTTCTTGGCGCCCGTTTTGATGACCGGGCGATTGGCAAAACCGAACAGTTCTGTCCGAACGCGAAGATCATTCACGTGGATATCGACCGCGCGGAACTCGGTAAAATCAAGCAGCCGCACGTGGCGATTCAGGGCGATGTCACCGAAGTCCTGGCGCAGTTGCTCCCGCAAACAGAGGCGGCCAGCCGTGAAGACTGGCGTCAGCGGGTTGCCGACCTGCAAAAAGAGTTCCCGGGCGCTATCCCAACCGCGGGTGACCCGCTCAGCCACTACGGGCTGATTAACGCCGTGGCGGCCTGCGTGGACGACAGCGCGATTATCACCACCGACGTCGGTCAGCATCAGATGTGGACCGCGCAGGCCTATCCGCTGAATCGCCCGCGCCAGTGGCTGACCTCCGGCGGCCTAGGCACCATGGGCTTTGGTCTGCCTGCCGCCATCGGCGCGGCGCTGGCCAACCCGGATCGCAAAGTCATCTGTTTTTCCGGCGACGGCAGCCTGATGATGAACATTCAGGAAATGGCGACGGCGGCCGAAAACCAGTTAGACGTAAAAATTATTCTGATGAATAACGAAGCGCTGGGACTGGTGCACCAGCAACAGAGTCTGTTCTACAAGCAGGGGGTCTTTGCTGCGACCTATCCTGGGACCATCAATTTCATGCAGATTGCCGCCGGTTTTGGCCTGCATACCTGCGATCTGAACGCTGAAGAGGATCCCCACGCGGCGCTGCAGGTGGCGATTGCCCGCCCGGGTCCGGCGCTGATCCACGTACGTATCGACCCTGAACAAAAAGTGTATCCGATGGTGCCGCCGGGCGCGGCCAATACTGAGATGGTGGGGGAATAAGCCATGCAAAAACAACACGATAACGTTATTCTGGAACTCACCGTCCGCAACCATCCTGGCGTAATGACCCACGTCTGCGGGCTCTTCGCCCGTCGCGCCTTCAACGTCGAAGGTATTCTTTGTTTACCGATTCAGGGCAGCGACCACAGCCGTATCTGGCTACTGGTGAACGACGATCAGCGCCTTGAGCAGATGATGGCGCAGATAGACAAACTGGAAGATGTCACCCGGGTGGCGCGCAACCAGTCCGATCCCACGATGTTTAACAAAATCGCGGTGTTTTTCGAATAAATCGCTCATAGCTTGAACACCCACGCGCTTATCGTTAAGGTAGGCGCGTTTTTTTTACCCGCCAGGAACGCGCCATGACCACTATCGCCCTTATCGACGACCACCTTATCGTCCGCTCCGGATTCGCCCAGCTGCTGAGTCTGGAGCCTGATTTTCAGGTGGTGGCCGAATTCGGTTCCGGCCGCGAGGCGCTTACCGGGCTGCCGGGGCGTGGGGTGCAGGTCTGTATTTGCGATATCTCGATGCCGGACCTCTCCGGGTTAGAACTGCTGAACCAGTTGCCGAAAGGGATGGCGACGATCATGCTGTCGGTCCACGACAGCCCGGCGCTGGTGGAACAGGCGCTGAACGCCGGGGCGCGCGGGTTTCTCTCTAAACGCTGCAGCCCCGATGAGCTGATCGCCGCCGTACGCACCGTTGCGACCGGCGGCTGCTACCTGACGCCGGATATCGCCATTAAGCTGGCGACAGGGCGTCAGGACCCACTGACCCGCCGCGAACGTCAGGTGGCGGAAAAGCTCGCCCAGGGGATGGCGGTGAAAGAAATCGCCGCCGAGCTCGGGCTGTCGCCGAAAACGGTGCACGTCCACCGCGCCAACCTGATGGAAAAACTCGGTGTCAGCAACGACGTCGAGCTGGCGCGCCGCATGTTCGATAACTGGCAATGAGCCCCTTCTTTTCCCGGTTGATCGCCGTTGTTGCCAGCTTTTTTATCTTCTCTGCCGCCTGGTTTTGTCTGTGGAGCATCAGCCTGCATCTGGTCGAACGCCCGGAGCTGGCGGTACTGCTATTCCCGTTCGGCCTGCGCCTGGGGTTGATGCTGCAATGTCCGCGCGGCTACTGGCCGGTGCTGCTGGGGGCTGAGTGGCTGATGCTGGTCTGGTTGGCGCAGGAAGTGGCGCTGGCGCATCTGCCGTTGCTGATGACCGGTGGCGTGCTCACCCTGCTGCCGGTGGCGCTCACCTCCCGCTATCGTCATCAGCGCGACTGGCGCACGCTGCTCCACCAGGGGGCGGCGCTGATCGCCGCTGCGCTACTGCAGTCGTTGCCGTGGCTGGGGCAGCAGGAAACGCTGAACGCCCTGCTGCTGACGCTCACTGGCGGATTGACGCTGGCGCCGACTTGTCTGGTTATCTGGCATTACCTCACCAGCACCGTCTGGCAACCGCTGGGGCCTGCGCTGGTCTCCCAGCCGGTAAACTGGCGCGCCCGGCACCTTATCTGGTACCTGCTGCTGTTTGTGGTGAGCTTGTGGCTGCAACTGGGGTTGCCCGCCGAACTTTCCCGCTTTACGCCGTTTTGCCTGGCGTTGCCGATTATCGCGCTCGCCTGGCACTACGGCTGGCAGGGGGCGCTGATCGCGACCCTGATGAACGCCATTGCGCTGATCGCCAGCCAGACCTGGCACGATCATCCGGTCGATTTACTGCTCTCCCTGCTGGCCCAGAGTCTGACCGGGCTGCTACTCGGCGCCGGTATCCAGCGCTTGCGTGAGTTGAACCAGTCGCTGCAAACCGAGCTGGCGCGCAACCACCGCCTGGCGGAGCGTCTGCTGGAAACCGAGGAGAGCGTGCGGCGCGACGTGGCGCGCGAGCTGCACGACGATATCGGTCAGACCATCACCGCCATTCGCACCCAAGCGGGGATTGTGCAGCGCCTGGCGCCGGAAAATGTCGGCGTGAAGCAGAGCGGCGCGCATATCGAACAGCTCTCTCTTGGCGTGTATGACGCGGTGCGCCGCCTGCTGGGACGTCTGCGTCCGCGCCAGTTGGACGACCTCTCTCTTGAGCAGGCGGTACGCTCGATGATGCGCGAGATGGAGCTGGAGAGCCGCGGCATCGTCAGCCATCTTGACTGGCGCATCGACGAAACACCGCTCAGCGAAGGTCAGCGCGTTACGCTGTTTCGCGTCTGTCAGGAGGGGCTGAACAATATCGTCAAACATGCCGATGCCAGCGCGGTCACGTTGCAGGGCTGGCAACAGAGCGACCGGCTGATGCTGGTGATTGAAGACGACGGCTGCGGCCTGCCGCCGGGTTCCGGTCAGCAGGGGTTTGGTCTGGCGGGGATGCGCGAACGCGTCACGGCGCTCGGCGGCACGCTGACGATTTCCTGCACGTACGGCACCCGCGTTAGCGTCAGCCTGCCGCTGCGTTACGCATAAGGACTCACCATGTTCAGGTTTTTGCAAACACCGGCAAACGTCGCCCCCCTCAAGGACAACGCCGACATCGATGCCCGCTACCGCTACTGGCGTCGCCATATTTTGATCACTATCTGGCTTGGCTATGCGCTGTTTTACTTCACCCGCAAAAGCTTTAACGCCGCCGCGCCGGAAATTCTCGCCAGCGGGGTGATGACGCGCACCGATATCGGCCTGCTGGCGACGCTGTTTTACATCACCTACGGCCTGTCGAAGTTTTTCTCCGGTATCGTCAGCGACCGCTCCAACGCCCGTTACTTTATGGGGGTCGGGCTGATGGCGACGGGGGGGGTGAATATCCTGTTTGGTTTCTCCACCTCGCTGTGGGCCTTTGCCCTGCTGTGGGCGCTGAACGCCTTTTTCCAGGGCTGGGGCGCGCCGGTGTGCACCCGCCTGCTCACCGCATGGTATTCGCGCAACGAGCGCGGAGGCTGGTGGGCGGTGTGGAACACGGCGCATAACGTCGGCGGGGCGCTGATCCCGATGGTGGTGGGCGCAGCGGCGCTGCACTACGGCTGGCGTGTGGGGATGATGATCGCCGGAGGCTTAGCGATTATCGCTGGGCTGTTTCTCTGCTGGCGTCTGCGCGACCGCCCGCAAACCGTCGGCCTGCCGCCGGTGGGCGACTGGCGGCGCGACGCGCTGGACATCGCCCAGCAGCAGGAGGGCGCCGGGCTGACCCGCAAAGAGATCCTCACCAGATACGTGCTGCTGAATCCGTATATCTGGCTACTGTCGCTGTGCTACGTGCTGGTCTACATCGTGCGTGCGGCGATCAACGACTGGGGGAATCTGTACATGTCGGAGACCCTCGGCGTGGATCTGGTGACCGCCAACTCGGCAGTCACCATGTTCGAGCTGGGCGGGTTTATCGGCGCACTGGTGGCGGGCTGGGGCTCGGATAAGCTGTTTAACGGCAACCGCGGGCCGATGAACCTGATCTTCGCCGCCGGGATTTTGCTCTCCGTGGGTTCCCTGTGGCTGATGCCGTTTGCCAGCTATGTGATGCAGGCGGCCTGTTTCTTCACCACCGGCTTCTTCGTCTTTGGTCCGCAGATGCTGATCGGCATGGCGGCGGCGGAATGCTCGCACAAAGAGGCGGCGGGCGCGGCAACGGGCTTTGTCGGGCTGTTTGCCTATCTCGGCGCGTCGCTCTCCGGCTGGCCGCTGGCGAGGGTGATCGACATCTGGCACTGGAGCGGTTTTTTCGCCGTGATCGCCACCGCCGCCGGGATTTCCGCGCTGTTGTTGCTGCCGTTTTTAAGCGCTCAGACGCCGCGAAGCGCCACGGAAGCGTGATACACCTCACTTTTTCTTATCAAAGCGGGCAAAACTAAGACATTTTCCCGGTTTTGCCTGGACGCTGTCTCAGGCCAGTTGGACGGCTGATTTTTACAATACCTGCAACAATCAGTTCAGGAGCAACCCAATCATGCTGGCCTTCTTAAACCAGGTGCGCAAGCCGACCCTGGATCTGCCGCTCGACGTGCGGCGCAAGATGTGGTTCAAACCGTTCATGCAGTCTTATCTGGTGGTCTTTATTGGCTACCTGACCATGTACCTGATCCGCAAGAACTTCAACATCGCGCAGAACGACATGATCTCGACCTACGGGCTGAGCATGACGCAGCTGGGGATGATTGGTCTGGGCTTCTCCATTACCTATGGCGTGGGCAAAACGCTGGTCTCTTATTACGCGGACGGCAAAAACACTAAGCAATTCCTGCCGTTTATGCTGATCCTCTCCGCCATCTGCATGCTTGGCTTCAGCGCCAGCATGGGCTCAGGTTCTGTTAGCCTGTTTTTGATGATCGCTTTCTACGCGCTGAGCGGCTTCTTCCAGAGCACCGGCGGTTCGTGCAGCTATTCGACCATCACCAAGTGGACGCCGCGCCGTAAGCGTGGGTCGTACCTCGGCATGTGGAACATCTCCCACAACCTCGGCGGCGCGGGTGCGGCAGGCGTGGCGCTGTTCGGCGCGAACGTCCTGTTCGACGGCCACGTGATCGGCATGTTTATCTTCCCGTCGATTATCGCCCTGATTGTCGGCTTTATCGGCCTGCGTTTTGGCAGCGACTCCCCGGAATCCTACGGCCTCGGTAAAGCCGAAGAGCTGTTCAGCGAGGAGATCAGCGAAGAGGATAAAGAGACCGAAGAAAACGCGATGACCAAATGGCAGATTTTTGTGGAGTACGTGCTGAAAAACAAAGTGATCTGGCTGCTGTGCTTTTCCAACATCTTCCTGTACGTGGTGCGTATCGGTATCGACCAGTGGTCTACCGTGTATGCCTTCCAGGAGCTGAAGCTCTCTAAAGAGGTGGCGATTCAGGGCTTTACCCTGTTTGAAGTGGGCGCGCTGGTCGGCACCCTGCTGTGGGGCTGGCTCTCTGACCTCGCCAATGGACGTCGCGCGCTGGTGGCCTGCGTCGCGCTGGCGCTGATTATCGCCACCCTGGGCGTCTATCAGCATGCCAGCAACCAGTATGTCTACCTCGCGTCCCTGTTTGCGCTGGGCTTCCTGGTGTTTGGTCCGCAGCTGCTGATCGGCGTGGCCGCAGTCGGTTTCGTCCCGAAAAAAGCGATCGGCGCTGCCGATGGTATTAAAGGCACCTTCGCCTATCTTATCGGCGACAGCTTCGCCAAGCTGGGTCTGGGGATGATTGCCGACGGCACGCCGGTCTTTGGTCTCACCGGCTGGGCGGGCACCTTCGCCGCGCTGGATGCTGCCGCCATCGGCTGTATCGTCCTGATGGCGATGGTCGCCGTGCTGGAAGAACGCAAAATCCGTCGCGAAAAACGCCTGCAACAACTGCGAACGGCCTGAGGATTCTGGTCACCGTTTTGCCCGGTGTGATGCCGGGCTTTTTTATGCCCGCTGTCGACAATACCTCGTTTCCCGATATCATGAGGCACCTGAATTTAGGAGAACGCATGGTCTGGATAATGCTGGCAACGCTTGCCGTGGTTTTTGTTGTCGGGTTTCGTATCCTGACGTCCGATTCCCGCCGCGCCATTCGTCGTCTGAGCGAGCGCCTTGGCATCACCGCGATGCCGGTGGAATCGATGATCGACCAGTTTGGTAAAACGGCGGGCAACGAGTTTATCCGCTATCTTGAGCGTCCTGAAGAGGCCCATCTGCAAAACGCGGCGCAGGTGTTGCTGATCTGGCAGGTGTGCATCGTCGATAGCAGCGAAGAGAACCTGCAGACCTGGTATCGCCTGCTACGCAAAGCCCGTCTGGCGACGCCCATCACCGATGCGCAGCTTCGCCTGGCGCTTGGCTTTATGCGTGAACTGGAGCCGGAGCGACAGGAGCTTAACGCCTTCCAGCTGCGCTACAACCAGCTCTTTATGCCGGAAGACGGCGTGTTTTATCTGCACTGATGAAAACGCGGAGCGAGGGGACGGCGTTGCTAACGGCAACGAAGATAGCGTAAGCCCGGCGATACAATATCGCAGGGCGTACCGGCTACGGCCTTTCGCCCTGCGCCAGGCGGGCGTTAATCTGCGCAATCACGTCAGGTAGACTCGCCAGCGTATCAATGACATAGTGCGCGCCAGCGGCATACAGCTTCCCGGCCGCCTGCTCGCGGCGGGCGGCGACCTCCTGGGCCGACATCGCCTGGTACTCTTCCCAGGTTGCGCCGAATTCGTTGCCGGACACCGCCAGCCCCACGCTCCACATCCCGGCGCGCAGCCCTTCCTCAATACCCGGCACCGCATCATCGACTTTCACGCAGTGCGATACCGTATCAATACCGAGCGCAATAACGTTTTGCAGCGCCATCCACGGGCCGGGGCGGCCACCGGCGGCAAGGTCGTCAGTCGCGACCCAGTAATCCGGGGTGTAACCCTGAGCCGCGGCGGCAGGGACCAGTTTTTCCATCACCGGGCGTGGGTAACCGGAGCAGGAGCCAATTTTCAGCCCCTCGGCGCGCAGTGCGGCGATCGTGTCGACAACACCGGCGATTGGCGCGGAAAAATCGACGACTTTGGCAATCTGTAGCGGCATAAAGGCCGCGTAGATGGCATCAATATCCGCAGGCGTCATCCCTCGGCCGAATCGGGCCTGCCAGCGGCTGTTCACGGACGGCAGTTTACCCAGCGCTTCGATATGCTGCCATTTGCCAAGCCCCATCGGCACGCGGGCTTCCGCCAGCGTAATCTCAATATCAAAGGCCCGGCGGAAGGCCTCCACAAAAATCTGCGTTGGCGCGAAAGAGCCAAAATCAACGGTGGTGCCAGCCCAGTCGAGAATGACGGCAGTGATACGGTTCATCGTGGTTCCTTACTGTTTCCAGTACATGGCGCGTTCAATGGCGGTGAGCAGGGCGGTGATATCGGCGTCGTACACTTCGCCGATATTCCCGATGCGGAAGCAGTCGCTCTGCGACACTTTCCCCGGATAGATAACAAAGCCCTGATCTTTCAGGTGCTGATAGAACGTGTTAAAGCGGTACTGCGGTGCCTGCGGCGAGTAGAAGGCGGTGATGATCGGCGAATGCAGCGCATCCTCGAGCAGCGGCTGAAAACCGAGCGCGCGCATCCCTGCCACCAGGCGACGCTGGTTATTGCTGTAGCGCTGATAACGCGCCGCCACGCCGCCCTCGTCGGCCAGCTCTTTCAGCGCCTGGGCGAAGGCCAGCACGGTGTGCGTCGGCGAGGTAAAACGCCATTTGCCGTGGTTATCTTCCATGCAGCGCCACTGGGCGTACAGGTCGAGCGACAGGGAGCGCGAGCGGCCTTTGCAGGCTTCCAGCGCCGACTGGCGGGCAATCACAAAGGCAAAACCCGGCACTCCCTGAATGCATTTGTTGGCGGAGCTTATCAGGAAATCGATATTCAGCGCCGCCACGTCCAGCGGGATGCCGCCAAAGCTGCTCATCGCATCCACGATGTACTGCTTCTGGTAGCGGCGGGCCAGTTCGGCGACATCGGCGATGGGGTTAAGCATGCCGGTGGTGGTTTCACAGTGCACCATCGCGATATGGGTAATGGCGCTGTCCTGCCGGAGGAGGGTCTCAATGGCCTGCGCATCCGGGCGCGTCACCTCGCCGCAGTCATAGGCGTGATGCGCCACGCCCATCAGCGCGGCCATTTCAATCATTCGCGCGCCGTAGGCGCCGTTGCTGACGATCAGCACCTTACCCTGCTGGCCGATCACGGAGCCGAGCACCGCTTCCACCGCGTAGCTGCCGCTGCCTTGTAGCAGCACCGAGGTGTAGCCAGGCAGCGGCGTGGCGAGCGCAACCAACTGCTGGCGAAGGGCCTGTACCACGCCGAGGTTGTAGTCGTCGTCCCAGGTGCAGCTGTCGAACAGCATGGCCTCTTTCACGGTGCGAGACGTGGTTAATGGGCCGGGGGTCAGAAGCAGATAGTTACGCGAAGTCATGGGTTTCACCTTTTTGGTCTATACCAGATTTGCGAGTATCATGAAGAAAAGGGCGCGTGAAGGTCAAAGGGAATCTGCGGCTGCAACAAAAAATTCATCTGCCGGTGTATAATGAGCGGCAACAAAAACCATAGCGAAACACCATGAAATCACCCGCTGGCGAGTTACCGCAGTACCTGTTGATCAAAGCGCAGTTGCAGGCGCGCATTCAGAACGGCGCGCTGAAAAGCGGCGATAAACTGCCGTCCGAGCGCGAGCTGTGCGCCATTTTTAACACCACCCGCGTGACCGTACGCGAGAGCCTGGCGATGCTGGAAGCCAGCGGCGTTATCTACCGTGCAGACCGCCGCGGCTGGTTCGTGACGCCGGAGCGGCTGTGGCTGGACCCGACCCAGAACACCAACTTCCATAAGCTGTGCGTGGAGCAGGGGCGCGAGCCGAAAACGGTACTGCTGGACGGACGCGTCACCACCGTGCCGCTGGACGTGATGGCCCCGCTGGCGCTACAGCCGTTCGACCAAATCTACCTGTTGACCCGCTTGCGCTATGCCGATGGCCGCGCGGTGTGCTACTGCGAAAACCACTGCCTGCCCGCCCGCGTGCCGGAGCTGCTGCGCCACGATCTCAACGGCAGCCTGACGGAGATTTATCAGACCCATTACGGGCTGATCTATACCAGTATGCATCTGACGTTTTACCCCACCTCAATGCCGCCGCAGGCCGCTGAAGCACTGGGGGTGATGGAGGGGCGTCCGGCGCTGTTGCTGCGTCGTCTCAACTACGATCAGCACGGGCGTATTCTCGATTTCGATACCGAATACTGGCGCCACGACAGCCTGCGCATTGAAGTCGACACCCACTAAATCCTCAGCTTTGCCCGGCACCCTCGCCGGGCGGCGACTCTTCCCCGCCCTTCGCTAAAACACAGCTTCGACGCATTTCTTTCATCTTTCTGTCACAAACTCCGGTTAGCGTGAAAACAAATCTGGTGTAGACCAGAATGTTTATCAACTCCATGAGGCTAACACGATGAAACTCACCCGACTTGCTCTGTTGTCTGCGATCGCGCTGGTAAGCAGCCCCGTCTGGGCGGATGGCGTAGTGACGGTATATTCCGCCGACGGTCTGCACGACGGCGACAACAGCTGGTATCAGAACCAGTTTAACGCCTTTACCAAAGCCACGGGCATCAAAGTACAGTACGTTGAGGGCGGCTCTGGCGCGATCGTCGAGCGTCTGGCTAAAGAGCGCAGCAACCCGCAGGCCGACGTGCTGGTGACGGTGCCGCCGTTCATTCAGCGTGCGGCAGCGGAAAAGCTGTTGGCCGAGTTCAAACCCGAATCCGCCGCGCAGATTGCGGGCACGACCGGCCGCTACGCGCCGCTGGTGAACAACTACCTGAGCTTCATCTACAACGACAAGGCGCTGAAGGCCGCGCCAGCGACCTGGCAGGAACTGCTCGACGGCCGCTTTAAGAACAAGCTGCAGTATTCCACCCCGGGGCAGGCTGGCGACGGTACGGCGGTGATGCTGCAGGTGTTCCACAGCTTTGGCGGCAAGGACGCCGGTTTTGACTATCTCGGCAAGTTGCAGGCCAACAATGTCGGGCCTTCCGCCTCCACCGGTAAGCTGACGGCGCTGGTCAACAAAGGCGAACTGTACGTTGCCAACGGCGATCTGCAGATGAACCTGTCGCAGATGGCTCGCAACCCGAATGTGAAAATTTTCTGGCCTGCGGACGCCAACGGCGAACGCAGCGCGCTGGCGCTGCCGTACGTGATTGGTCTGGTCCAGGGCGGGCCGCAGAGCGAAAACGGCAAGAAGCTCATCAACTTCCTGCTGGCGAAAGAGGCGCAGAGCAGCGTCAGCGCCCTCTCCTGGGGGATGCCGGTGCGTAGCGACGTGACGCCGACGGATGCCAATTATCAGGCGGCAAAAGCCGCGCTGGACGGTGTGAAAAGCTGGACGCCGAACTGGGATGACGTTGCGGTTTCTCTGCAGGCAGATATTGCCCGCTGGCATAAAGTGACCGACAGCGAGTAAGCGTGATGTTGATGAAAAATACGACCTTCCAGCCCGGCGTGCGCGCGGGAACTTCCGGGATTACCCTGGATTCACTGCGCGTCTCCTACCATGGCAATGTGGTGCTCAAGCCGCTGTCATTGACCATCGAGCCCGGTGAAGTGCTGGCGCTGATTGGCCCTTCCGGCTCGGGGAAAACCACGGTGCTGCGCGCCATTGCGGGGTTCGTACAACCGGCTGGCGGACGTATTTTGATTGGCGACACGGACGTCACCCACCTGCCGCCCTACAAGCGCGGTCTGGGCATGGTGGTGCAAAACTACGCCCTGTTTCCGCATATGAAGGTGGAGGATAACGTCGCCTTCGGCCTGCGGGCGCAAAAGCAGCCCAACGCGCTGATTGCCGAACGGGTCGCTGAGGCGTTGAAGATTGTCGGCATGTCGGATTACGCCACCCGCTATCCGCATCAGCTTTCCGGCGGCCAGCAGCAGCGCGTGGCGATCGCCCGCGCCATCGCCGTTCGTCCGCGGGTGCTGCTGCTCGATGAGCCGCTGTCGGCGCTGGATGCGCAAATTCGCCATTCGATGGTCGAGGAGATTGCCCGCCTGCACCGCGAACTTCCCGAGCTGACCATTCTCTATGTGACCCACGATCAGACCGAAGCCCTGACCCTCGCCGATAAAATCGGCATCATGAAGGACGGCTCGTTGATTGCCCATGGCGAAACCCATGCGCTCTACCACCATCCGCCGAACCGTTTCGCCGCCGAGTTTCTCGGGCGCGCCAATATTCTCGCCGCGACCGCGCTGAACGCGTCTCCGGCTGCGGGTGTTGTCAACGTCAGCTGCGGCGGAACGCTGGTGAATGCCTGGAGTCAGGGGGCGCATCACGGTCATAACAAGCTGCTGTGCATTCGCCCGCAGCATATGAGCCTGACGCCGCGCTCGGCGCAGAGCAACCGCCTGAACGCGGTGCTGACCTCCGTACACTGGCAGGGAGATTTAACCCATCTGCTGTGCGATGTCGCCGGTGAAAGCGTGCGTATCGTGCTCACGCAGGTTAACCCACTGCCGCGCGCGGGCGACCGGCTGGCGCTCTATTTCGAACCTAACGACGCCGTGCTGATAGAGGTGTGACATGTCGATGATACTGACGCTGGAACGCCCGGCGGCGCAGGCGCGTCGCGGCCTGTGGGTGGCGCTGCCGCTGCTGGTGCTGGCGACGCTGTTTTTCTATCCGCTGCTGTTGATTGTTGAGCAGGCGCTGCGTGACACCCGCGGCCACTGGAGCCTCGATACCTTCTGGCAGGTGGTGGAATCCCGCCGTTTTAGCGGCGCGCTGCTCAATACCCTGCAGATTGCTGTGTTCGCGACCCTGGGCTGCCTGGTGCTGGGCAGCGTACTGGCGCTGATTCTGGTGTTCATCCCTTTCCCCGGCAGTGGCCTGATGGGGCGGGTGATCGATACCTTCATTGCGCTGCCGACGTTTTTAATCACCCTCGCCTTCACCTTTATCTACGGTTCGGCGGGGCTGCTTAACGGCTCGCTGATGGCCTGGTTCGGCGTCGAACTGCCGCCGGTGGATTTTCTCTACTCGATACAGGGTGTGATCCTTGCTGAAATCACCGTGTTTACGCCGCTGGTGATGCGCCCGCTGATGGCGGCGCTGCGGCAAATCGACAAAAGCCAACTGGAGGCTGCCAGCATTCTCGGCGCGCATCCGTGGCGGGTGATGGCGCAGGTTATCTTTCCGGCGGCGCTGCCTGCGCTGCTGGCGGGCGGCAGCCTGTGCCTGCTGCTCACCACCAATGAGTTCGGCATTGTGCTGTTTATCGGCGCCAAGGGCGTCAACACGCTGCCGATGATGGTCTACAGCAAGGCGATTCTGGAGTCTGACTACAGCGTGGCCTGCATGATAGCGCTGCTCAATATCCTGCTGTCGCTGGGATTGTTCCTGCTCTACCGCGTGGCGGCTTCCCGTACCGGCGTAAGGAATGCATGATGTTAATCTGGTCCTCTAAAGGGCGTATCGTCGCGGGCGTGCTGGCGGCAACGCTGTTTACCGTCTTCTTCTTTCTGCCGCTGGCGGTCATTTTGATGTCCAGCCTGAGCCAGCAGTGGAACGGCGTGCTGCCGACCGGGTTTACGCTGGCGCACTTTGTGAATGCGTTTCGCGGCGCGGCCTGGGATGCGCTGTTCTCCAGTCTGGTTATCGGTTTTTGCGCCAGTCTGTTCGCGCTGCTGTGCGGCGTCTGGGCGGCGCTGGCGCTACGTCAGTACAGCGCCCGGGCGCAAAAATATCTGGGGATGGCGTTTTATCTGCCGAGCGCTATCCCGTCGGTGTCGGTCGGGTTGGGGATTCTGGTGGCCTTCAGCCAGGGACCGCTACAGATGAACGGGACGTTCTGGATTGTGCTGGCGGCGCACTTTGTGCTGATATCCGCCTTCACCTTCAGCAACGTGTCGACGGGGCTGGCGCGCATTTCCGCCGATATTGAAAACGTCGCATCGAGCCTCGGCGCTTCGCCGTGGTACAAACTGCGCCATGTTACGCTGCCGCTGCTGATGCCGTGGATGCTCTCCGCGCTGGCGCTCAGCCTGTCGTTGTCGATGGGGGAACTGGGCGCCACGGTGATGATTTACCCGCCGGGCTGGACGACGCTGCCGGTGGCGATTTTCAGCCTGACCGATCGCGGCAACATCGCCGACGGCGCCGCGCTGACCATTGTGCTGGTGGCGATCACGCTGCTGTTGATGATGAAACTTGAGCGGATAGCCAGACGGTTAAGCCAGCGCTAAACCGCTCTCGTGCCCGGTTACTGCGCCGGGCATTTCACTTTACTTATTGCGTCCTTGTAAGCCTGTTTGTTATTGCGATCCAGCGCAAGGGTGGCTTCGCGCACGTGGAGTTTGTTGTCCTCTGAGGCGATCACCTTGTTGGCGAAATCATTGTCGCTGAGGGGGGTCTTTGGTTTGCAGACGGCTTTGATATCTTTTATCACCTGCTGTTTTTGTTGCTCAAATTTCAGCCCTTGTAGCGGTGAACTGGCAAACGCCGCCGGTACGCTCAGCAGGGCGACAAAACAGAGTAAGGATGTGAATTTCATCAGATGACCTCCCTTCAGATGTAATGACTCAACTATAACGTGGGCTTCGTCCTTTTGCGCGAATCCAGCGAAATCAGCACCACGGACGACAGGATCAGCAGCGTGCCCAGCCAGTCCGGCAGCGCAAAGCTAACACCCAGTAATATCACGGAAAGCAGGGCGCTGCTAAGCGGTTCGGCACAGCTCAGAATACTGGCTTTTGGGCCGCCAATCATCTGCGCGCCCTTCAGGTACAGGCTGAAGGTGAGCGAGGTGCCGATCACCACCAGATAGAAAAATGCCAGCACCAGGCTGCCATTCACCACAAACGTCGTCCCCTTACCGGCATAAAACGGCAGCAGAAACGCGCCGCCCAGCAGCATGCTCCAGCCGACGATCGGCAACGTGCCGTAGCGGGCGATAAGCGCTGAAGGATAGGTGGTATAAAACGCAGCGGCAAAGGCGGAGGCAATCCCCCAAAACACCGCAGCAGCCGACACCGACAGCGAGGTCGGGTTGCCGTGGGTCACCAGCAAAAAGGTGCCGATAAGCGATGTGAGGATCGCGGCGAACACCAGCGGACCCGGGCGTGCTTTTTTCACCAGCGCAAACCATGCCACGATGATGGTCGGCGACAGAAACTGCAAAACCGTGGCGGTGGCGGCGTTGGATTTTTCAATGGTCAGCAAAAAGGTCAGCTGCACGGTCAGCGCGCCGACCAGCGAAAACACCAGCAGGCTGAAGGCGTCTTTGCGGTTTTTCAGAATACGGAAAATTTTATCGCCGTGAACGAAGGCGAGGGTGAGCAGGATGAACCCGGCGAACAGCAGGCGCACCATGGTCAGAAACGGCGACGACATCTGGCTTTGCGCCATAATGTACTGCGCGCAAACCCCTGAACTGCCCCACAATACGGCGGCGATCAATACGTTAAGCATCCCTTTTCTGGTGGCGCCCATCTTATCCTCGTCAGCGTTTTTGGTGTGAAGGCATCATAGCACAGGCAAGAAAAAAGGAGGCCGAGGCCTCCAGACATCAAGGGGAACTGCAAGGCGGATGGGGAATCAGCTTAAATCAACATTTTTACTGCCGAACAACCAGGTCAGCACAAACCCGCACACATAGGCGACGCACAGCCCGGCGGCGTAGACCGCCATCCCGGCATAGATGCCGTGACTGGAGGTCATCAGCGGCAGCGCCACCAGACCAGATGGGCCAAACACGGTGTTAAGCCCGACCGGCAGCCCCATCCAGGCCACCAGACCGATAAAGAACCCGCCGCAGGCGCCGCCGAGACAGGCGGTGATAAACGGCTTCATGCGCGGTAGCGTGACGCCGTAAATCAACGGTTCGCCGACCCCGAGCAGGCCCGGAATAATCGCCCCTTTGATCTGCGTGCGCAGCAGCGCGTCTTTTTTGGCGCGGAAGTAGAGCGCCAGCGCTGCGCCGACCTGCCCCGCGCCCGCCATCGCCAGGATGGTAAACAGCGAGTTGAAGCCTTGCGCATCCATCAGCGCAAAATAGACTGGCACAAACCCCTGATGAACGCCGAACATCACCGCCAGCAGGAACAGGCCCGCCAGCACCGCCGAACCGAACGGGTTGCCGTTAAGGTGCAGGAACAGCCATGACATACCGGTGAACAGGTACCCGCCGATCGGCATGATCACGATAAAGGTGACGGCGCCCATGATAAGCAGCGTGACGGCGGAGGTCAGGAGCATATCGAGGTTCGCGGGCATGACGCTGCGCACGCGGCGCTCGACCCAGGCGCCGAGGATAGACGCAATCAGCACGCCGATGATGTTGCCGCGCGGGTCGATGCCGTGACCGAAGAAGTTCGAAATACCGGCGTAGAAGCCGACGGTGGCGTCCGGGTTATAGCCCAGCACGAACAGCGCGGCGATGATCGCCCCGTTGACGCCGGAGCCGCCGAACGCCTTCTGCGCGTTATAGCCAATCAGGATGCTCAGGAAGGTGAACATCCCCTTACTGAACACCTTCATATAACCGATGATTTCGACCAGCACTGCATTCGGATGGGCATTTTCCAGCACGAATGCCTGCTCCGCCAGCGTGGCGAAGCCCAGCAGCAGACCGACGGCGATAAACCCGGGAATGAGGGGGGTAAAGATGGTGGCGAACTTCGACAGAAACTTCTGTACGCCGCTGGTCTGTTTACCCTTGAGCTCCTGCTTTTTCGCGGCCGCCACGTCCGCCAGCGACTGACCCGGCGTGGCAACGAGAGGCGGTTCGCTTTCCAGCATATGGTTCAGCATTTCCGCCGCCATTTGCGCTTTGCCAAGGCCCAGCACCACCTGGAACTGCTCGTCACTGACGATAACACCCATGACGCCGTCAATCTGACGGATGGCGGCAACGTCGGTAAGCGTATTATCGTGTAGCGTCAGACGCAGGCGGGTCATGCAGTTTCCCGCCTGCGCTACGTTTCCGGCGCCGCCCACATGGGACAGGAGCCGGGCTATCATCTCTTTCGTTATTTTCGCCATTCAACGTTACCTGTGCGTGTAGGGGATCAGGCTTGTGCGAGCGCCTGACGAATAAATCCGTGGTGTTGAGAAAGCAGGTTTTTCGCCTCGTCGGCATCTAACCCCGCCATCACCATGACGATCGCCGTTTTGCAGTGGCGGTTGCAGGCGTCCAGCGCGGCTTGCGCCGTCGGGCGGTCGCAGTCGGTGGCTTCCATCACAATGGAGACCTGACGCTCCATCAGCTTGGCGTTAGTCGCTTCGACATCCACCATCAGGTTGCTGTAAACCTTGCCGATGCGGATCATCGCGCCGGTGGTTATCATATTCAGCACCAGCTTTTGCGCGGTGCCGGCTTTCAGACGGGTCGAGCCGGTGACCACTTCCGGGCCTACCGCCGGGGTGATAGCGATATCCGCCATCTGCGCCATTTCGCTGTGCGGGTTGCAGCTCACCACGGCGACGCAGGCGTTCAGGCTTTTGGCGTACTCCATAGCGCCGATGACGTATGGCGTGCGACCGCTGGCCGCCAGACCCACCAGTACGTCATGCTGGCTGAAGTGGATGGCTTTCAGATCCTCCGCACCCTGCGTTTTGTTATCTTCCACGCGTTCGACGGCGCTTAAGATAGCCTTGTGACCCCCGGCAATCAGCCCGACAACCTGCTCCGGACGGGTGCCGAAGGTGGGCGGACATTCGCTGGCGTCCAGAATACCCAGACGCCCGGAGGTACCTGCGCCGGTATAAATCAGACGACCGCCGTTTTGCAGCGCGGCGGCGACCTTGTCGACGAGTTGGGCAATCTGCGGCAGGTAAGGGGTGATGGCGTGAGGCACCTGCTGGTCTTCACGGTTGATCACCGCCAGCATCTCTTCGGTGGAAAGGGTGTCAATGTGGGTGCTGTTGGTGTTGCGACGCTCGGTCAGCAGTTTACTCAGGTCGATACTCATACTTGCCTCGTAGTCATCAGATGCCATCAGTATAAGGAATAAATTATTCCATTGATGTGAAGATAGTCACGATAAGATTACGTGTTCACTGTTATCACTGCAATTGTGAGGAATTTTTTATTATTACTGGTCGTATGGAGAGGATGTGCAATAGTGTAGAACATCATGAGATGGGTCAGTACGGAGGCACGCGGCAACGGGCTTGGCAGCCAGCTGATTCGCGCTGCCGAGGAAAATGCCCGCACCTGCGGCTGCCGCCATGTGCTGGTGGACACCATCAGCTTTCAGGCCAGGCCGTTCTACGAGAAGTACGGCTTTACGCTTAAGACCACGCTTGATGATTTCCCGCAGGTGGGCATGCAGCGCCACTATCTGACCAAAACCATTTAACCCCCAAGCCCCTGGCGCATTAGCGCCAGGGCGTGGCGCACGATGGTCTCCGGCGCCACTGCGTGCAGCCGTTCATCGCTGCGTATCCGTGAGAAGGGCACCAGCACCAGGCTTATCAGCGTGGTGACGAGCAGCTCCGGCGCCAGCTCGCGGTTCAGCTTTCCCGCCTGCTGCCAGTGCGCCACGGTGCTCAGCATCTTGTGATATTTATCGTCGCCGAAGCGGGCGTGCATGTGCTGGCGCAGTACCGGCATCTCACCGATCATCTCCTGCATCCACAGCGGCGCAAACCACGCGTGCTGCTCCGCCAGCTCTGCCAGCACCTGCACCATCTGGGTAAAGGCGGCGATCGGGTCGTCCGGGTGCTCGGTAAACACCGTGCTGATGCGGTTGCGCAGCGGCATAAAACGCTCTTCCAGCAATTGGTCGACCAGCGCATCGCGGGTGGTGAAGTAATAATGCAGCATTGCTGGCGTTACCCCCGCCTCTTTGGCGATCGCATTGAGCGAAATATTGGCAATGCCATGGCGGGAGAACAGCTGCAGGGCGATGTCCATCAGCTGCTCGCGGTTGGCGGTGCCCGCGGTTTTGCCGCGTGGCCGACCCGGTCGACGCGGGGCGGGGCGATTGTCCTTTTGTGCTGTCATCTGTTGGCTGTCTCTTGACCTGAACCCTAACTTACTCAAATATTAATTATGCAATTAATTAATTTCAAGTGAGCCTGCTATGGATTCGCACACAATGACGACGCCGTTGACGAGCGTTCGCTCCGTTCGGCTGCTGTTCAGCGCGCTGCTGCTGGTGATGCTGCTGTCGGCGCTCGATCAGACCATTGTCTCGACGGCGCTGCCGACGATTGTCGGCGAACTGGGCGGCCTGGAGAAGCTCTCCTGGGTGGTGACGGCCTATATTCTGACCTCGACCATCGTGGTGCCGTTGTACGGCAAATTTGGCGACCTGTTTGGCCGCAAGAAGGTGCTACAGATTTCCATTGTACTGTTTCTCGTCGGCTCCGCCCTGTGCGGGATGGCGCAGAACATGACGCAACTGGTGCTCATGCGCGCCCTGCAAGGGCTGGGCGGCGGCGGCCTGATGGTGATCAGCATGGCGGCGGTGGCGGACGTGATCCCGCCTGCCGAACGTGGGCGTTACCAGGGACTGTTTGGCGGCGTTTTTGGCCTCGCGACGGTGATTGGCCCGCTGATTGGCGGCTTTATCGTGCAGCACGCCTCCTGGCGCTGGATTTTTTATATCAACCTGCCGCTCGGCATCTTCGCCCTGCTGGTTATCGGCGCGGTGTTTCATAGCAGCAATACGCGCCGCCAGCATGAGATAGACTGGCTGGGCGCGGTGTACCTGAGCATGGCCCTGCTGTGCATTATCCTTTTCACCACGGAAGGCGGCACGGTGCGCCCGTGGAGCGACCCGCAGCTGTGGTGCATCCTGGCGTTTGGCCTGGTGGGGATTGCCGGGTTTATCTACGAAGAGCGGCTGGCGTGGGAGCCGATTATCCCGCTGTCGCTGTTTCGCAACCGCAGCTTTCTGCTGTGCAGCCTGATCGGGCTGATTATCGGTATGTCGCTTTTTGGTTCGGTCACTTTCCTGCCGCTGTATCTGCAGGTGGTGAAAGGGGCGACGCCGACCCAGGCGGGGCTGCAGCTGATCCCGCTGATGGGGGGGCTGCTGCTGACCTCGATTATCAGTGGGCGCATTATCAGCCGTACCGGAAAGTATCGCCTGTTTCCCATCGCCGGTACGCTGCTTGGCGTGATAGGGATGGTGCTGCTGACGCGTATCACGATCGATTCGCCGACCTGGCAGCTGTACCTGTTCACCGGCGTGCTGGGGATGGGGCTCGGTCTGGTGATGCAGGTGTTGGTGCTGGCGGTGCAGAACTCAGTGGCGGCGAACATGTACGGGGTGGCGACTTCCGGGGTTACGCTGTTCCGCTCGATTGGCGGCTCCATCGGCGTGGCGCTGTTTGGCGCAGTATTTACCCATGTGTTGCAGTCAAACCTGACGCGCCTGCTGCCGGAAGGGGCCGAGATCCCGCACGGGATGAACCCGGTGGCGATTCACCACCTGCCGGACGCCCTGCGAGGCAATTATCTGGATGCCTTCGGCGCGGCGATCCACGCCGCGTTCCTGATGGCCGCCTGCATTATGGTGCTGGCGTTCGCGCTGTCGTGGTTCCTGCGCGAGACGCCGCTGAAGAAGGCGCATTATTAGTGGGATGGCGAGAGTCGTTTGGATTAGGCCGATGTGAACGAGCCAAACCCTCTGCCGGAGAACTGTCCAGCAATGTTTGGGGCATATTGCGGTGGATGATCCAGAACCGCCAGCACGCGTCCCCCTTCCTGAAGGGTTAACTTAGCTCGGCCGGGGTTGCCTGGACTCAGCGACAATTCCAGTGAAAGTGGAATACCAATAAGGTCATAAGCATTATACGTCCCTTGCAAAGGGCCTTGCAGATAAAGGGTAGGAATGTTGATGTTTGTCCCTTCGCCCGTGGCTGTCCCATTGAAATGTACTGATAAATTGTTTGAAGAATTTGGCGCGGAGCCGATAAAGGCTAATGTCGACTTAATGATGACAGTACCTCCACCACAGCCTTGACTTTCAAAACAGAAATAGCCACCGATAAGCAGCCCACACCCACAACCGTTGTTATTATTGTTGTTGTTGTTGTTGTTGTTGTTGTTGTTGTTGTTGTTGTTGTTGTAGTTGTTGTTGTTGTTGTTGTTGTTGTTGTTGTTGTTGTTGTTGTTGTTGTTGTTGTTGTTGTTGTTGTTGTTGTTGTTGTTGTTGTTGTCGTTGTTGTTGT
>NZ_JAFAGS010000126.1 GCF_019237635.1 Pluralibacter sp. | reverse complement strand
GCTAACGCTAGTGACGAACGCGAAAGAAGCCATTGCAATCATTAACTTAGGAATAATACGCATGTTGTAACCCTTAGTATTGTTTATGGGATAGCCAGTATAATAGTAAGTTCTTAGTAAATTGACATATCGAAATACAACAGTAGAGAACCAGTACTCAGGTTATAAAAGAGAGTCATTCTCATATGGAACCTGCTCTCTGCCTATGATTGTATTACCTGGATTTCAAGCTGTCATTCTTCCTGAAAAAAAAATAGTTGTTTTAAAATAAACAAATACACATTGTACTTTGACAATGCTCACGGTATTGAAGTCATTATTATGCCTTGATAGCATGACATTTGTGAGAACGCGTCATTTCCCCCATAAAAATCCTTGCGACTGCGCCCACCCTCCTGCCTGGTCATCTGAAAACCTGTCGTTTACGTGACACTGTCACTGACGGGGTGATCATGTTGACACAACACAGTGTTCAGCCTAGCGTAAATATTCGTTTTATCTTATGCGCATACATTGATTCTTCACCTGCCTTATGGGACTTAGAATGCATAAAAACACTTGCTATCACGAACTTACTCGCATATTTCAGCGCCTCTCTCGTTTTTCTCATCTCTCCGCCATCGCCAGTTGGGACATGTTTGCCATGATGCCCCCCGGCGGTAGCGCGGCACGCGGTGAAGCGCTGGCGGAATTGGGGCTTTTGCAGCATCAAATTCTTACCAATAAAAACGTCGGTGAGCAGCTTCTGGCCGCCTCGCAGGAAGACCTCACGGATGATGAGCGAGCTAACCTGCAAGAAATGACTCGCGCGCACAGTCAGGCCGCCCTGCTTCCTGAAAGTCTGGTTGAAGCCAAAGCGCTGGCCGGTAGCCGCTGCGAACACGCGTGGCGCACACAGCGGAAAAACAACGACTGGCAGGGTTTTGCGCCCAACCTGAAAGAGGTTGTCAAACTGAGCCGCGAGGAGGCTCACCTGCGCGCACAAGCCCGCGGCGGTTCCCGGTATGACGCCCTACTGGATATTTTTGAACCCGGAATGACCAGCCAACGTCTCGATACGCTGTTTGCCAGTCTCAAAAGTTGGCTCCCCGACCTGTTGGCCACCGTGGTCGATAAACAGGCCTCGCAAACCGTGATAACGCCTCAGGGGCCGTTTCCGACAGAAAGCCAGCGCCAGGTCGGGCTGGAAGCCATGAAGATGCTCGGGTTCGATTTTGACGGCGGTCGTCTGGACGTCAGCGCGCATCCGTTCTGCGGCGGCGTTCCGGAAGATGTCCGCATCACGACCCGCTATGATGAAAACGATCTGCTGAGCGCGCTGTTCGGGGTTATTCATGAAACCGGTCATGCGCGTTATGAACAAAATCTGCCCCGTCACTGGGCCGGACAGCCCATCGCGCTTGCCCGTTCAACGGCAATTCACGAATCGCAGAGTCTGTTTTTTGAAATGCAGCTTGGCCGCAGCCCGGCATTTTTACAGCATATTCTCCCGGCGCTTCGACAGCGCTTTGGCAATCAACCGGCCTTCGGCGTAGAGAATTTCATCGCCTGGAGCCAGCGCGTGGAGCCGGGCTACATCCGGGTGGATGCCGATGAAGTCAGTTATCCCGCGCACGTCATTTTGCGTTATGACATAGAGCGGGCGCTGATCGACGGCGATATTGAAGTGGACGATATTCCGGCGCTGTGGGATGAGAAAATGCAGCACTGGCTGGGGTTATCCACGGCGGGTAATTACCGCAACGGCTGCATGCAGGATATTCACTGGACCGACGGCGGGTTTGGGTACTTCCCGTCCTACACGCTTGGGGCAATGTACGCCGCGCAGCTCTTTCAGGCGGCGCGTAAGGCTGTGCCGACGCTCGATACCGCCCTTGCTAACGGCGACTTCAGCCCGTTATTCGGTTGGCTGCAGCAGAACATCTGGCGGCACGGCAGCCGCTATAGCACCTCGGAGCTCATCATCAACGCCACTGGCGAAGATCTTAACAGCCAGCATTTCCGCCAGCACCTGATGTCACGCTACCTGTAATACAACGCCGGGGTTGAACCCGGCGTTGTACATTCAGTTACACGCCGATACCAATCACCAACGGAATCCTTGAAAAGACAAGAATATAGTTACTTCAACGGCCCCGCAGAGGGGTTGAACATTAGAAACCAATTCGAGGATTTCAGAATGAAAAAAGTATTAGCTCTGGTTGTTGCCGCTGCTATGGGTCTGTCTTCTGCTGCATTCGCTGCTGACACTGCAAGCACCACTCAGGCGCCTGCTGCTGCCGCTACTGCAACTCACGCTGCGCCGGCGAAGACCACGCATCACAAAAAACACAAAAAAGCGGCCGCTAAACCAGCAGCAGAGCAGAAAGCTCAGTCCGCTAAAAAACATACCAAAAAACACACCAAGCACCAGGCTGCTAAACCAGCTGCTCAGCCGGCAGCATAATTTCGCTTCCGGTAGTACTGTCCTGTACACTAAATCGGCGCTGTTTCAGCGCCGTTTTTTTCTGGAGAGCAATGATGTTGCGCCGCTATCGCTTTGAGCTCATCCTTATATTGCTGATTATTTGCGCGCTGATCGCCACTCGCTTCTTCCTGTCTTGAGTGTAGCACGCTGATTTTACTCCCACTTTTGACTCGTCCCGTCTATAGTAATATCATTGGGTTCTACTTTTTATAATCATAATTGTCCCACCAGAGAATGTTATGCGCAAAACCGTAGTGCTATTACTGGGATCGCTTTGCCTGCTCTCCTCTTATGCTCATGCTGATAACGGCGATGACGATGGCCTGAGCGCCAAAGAGGTTAAGACCTTATTTTTCGGCCATGATGACCGTGTTCGTATCAGCAATCCGACCGAGTCGCCATGGGATGCTATCGGCCAGCTGGAAACCGCCAGCGGCAATCTGTGTACAGCGACGCTTATCTCTCCACATCTGGCCTTAACGGCGGGACACTGTCTGCTGACCCCGCCCCGCGGGAAACCGGATAAAGCTGTCGCGCTGCGGTTCATCTCGCAAAAAGGTGTCTGGCGCTATGAGATCCACGGCATTGAAGGCCGTGTCGACCCGTCGCTTGGCAAACGGCTGAAAGCCGACGGCGATGGCTGGATTGTGCCCCCTTCCGCAGCCCCCTGGGACTTTGGGCTTATCGTATTACGCTACCCGCCCTCCGGAATTACGCCGCTGCCGCTGTTTGAAGGCGATAAAGCCGCGCTGACCGCAGCGTTAAAAGCGACAGACCGCAAGGTTACCCAGTCCGGTTATCCGCTCGATCATCTGGATTCCCTTTATACACACAATGACTGCGTGGTGACGGGATGGGCGCAAACCAGCGTGCTATCACACCAGTGTGACACGCTGCCGGGCGACAGCGGTTCGCCGCTGATGCTGAAAACCGACGCGGGCTGGCAGGTGATTGGCGTTCAAAGCTCAGCGCCAGCGGCAAAAGACCGCTGGCGCGCTGACAACCGAGCCATCTCGGTGACCGGTTTTCGCGATAAACTCGAAGCGCTGGCCAACGAATAACCGGGCTAGCATTGTCGCTGCTGTCGAAGTTGTAGCAGCGACGCGACGGGCATCGGTTCACTGAAAAAAAAGCCCTGCAGCTGATCGCACCCGGCGAGACGCAACAGCTTCATCTGTTTTTCATTCTCGACCCCTTCGGCGATCACCGTCATACCCAAAGCGCTGGCGATACGAATAGTCCCGCTGACCAGCGCCGCCGCCTGCTCGTCATCATCAACAAGACCCGCCAGCGATTTGTCGATTTTGATGGTATCGAAGTTGAAGCGTCGCAAATAGCCGATGCTCGAGTAGCCGGTCCCGAAATCATCCAACGCCACGGCGGTGCCGAGCATTTTAAGGTTGGTAATGGCTGAATGCGCGCGCTCCGGGTTTTCCAGCACATAGGTTTCGGTGACCTCCAGCTGCAGCCGCTGCGCCGGAAAACCGCTGGTCTCAAGCACTTGGGCAACCTTATCCTCAAATTCCGGGTCACGAAACTGTGCGGGTGAGATATTGACCGACAGCTTCAGGTCGCCCAGCTTTTGCATATCGGAACAGGCGCGGCGCAAGACGAATTGGCCGAGGGAATAAATCAGCCCGCTGCTTTCGGCAATGGCGATAAAGGCATCCGGCTTTAGCTCACCGGCAGGTCGACGCGGCCAGCGAACCAGGGCCTCAACGGCCGTCATTGTCAGGTTGCGGGCGTCCACGATCGGCTGGTACCAGACGTCAAATTCGTTACGTTCCAGCCCATCCCGGATATCATTTTCAATGGTGAGCTGACGTTCCCTGGCGCTGTTGATCTCTGCGTCATAATGGGTGATGCGCCCTTTTCCGGTAATTTTGGAGTGGTACATCGCGATATCCGCCCGCCTGAAAAGCTCTGAGGTGGTGCACTCCCGCAACGTCCCGCTGGCAATACCGATGCTGGCGCTGATATGAATGGTTCGCTCGCTGATGCGAATGGACGTGTTGAGAAAGTCGAGCACGCTGCCGGCAAATGCCGCCGCTTTTTGTTCTGATAGCGCGCCACCGACGGTCATCGCAAACTCGTCACCGCCCATGCGGGCCAACATACCGTCGGCAGGCGCCAGCGAGTGAAGCGTATGCGCAATGCGGATAATCAGCGCATCGCCAACGTCATGGCCATAGATATCATTCACGTCCTTGAAGCCATCGAGGTCAATAAACACCACGGTTCTGAGTTCATCATCATTGTGTTTTCTGACCCGCTCAAGCTGTTCAATCAATGCCCGTCGGTTCGGCAGATGGCTGAGCCAGTCAGTGAGCGCAATGTCCCGCGCCTGTTTTTCACCTCGCGCCAGCTTATACAGTCCCAGACTGCTTAATACGATAAAGAATAAGATGAGCCCTGCGGCGAGCGCCACTATCTGGCGAATGCCCGAAGAAGCCGCAGCGGCAGCCTCGGCGCCAGGCAACCGTGGTTGCCAGTTTAGAAAACCCACCTGTTTTCCACTCGACGTGAGTAAAGGGATACTGTATTCGCTGCTTTTTTCATTGGTCAGATGGAGATCGGTAACCTGAAAGGTATTGCCCAGATCCCGCAGGATGTCGGGATTGATATGCCGGGTGATGACCAGATACCGACGGGTGGCGTCATACACCTGCAGTCGCCCGGTCATCGGTCGGATCAGGCCAATGCCGACAAAGGCAATACCTGCGCTGGTTTGGGTGATGCCCGCAAAGATATTCTTCCCCGTCAGCAGGTCGTCGCGATGCTGTGCGATCAGCGCCTGCAGACCCTCGCCGAAGAAACGCAGATCGTTTTCCCGAAACGGCTGATGGCGAAACGAGCCCCACAGTACGCGGTATTGCTCATCCAGCACAAAGGTGCCGTCGTAGAGGTCATTAATTTTGTACCCCGCGCCCCAGGTGTTATACAGCCAGCGAGTATCCAGTTTCGGGCGATACACCTGGCGAACGGCATCATCCCAAATGGCGTTATCAACGACTAATGAGAGTACCCGGTTGACGGAAGTCTGTAGCGCGCCCTCCACCGACAGCGCCGAACGATGGGCGTCAATTTCATTGGTTTTACTGCTGATAAGATGCTGTGAGAGATAAAGAAGCGAAACAATAGAAACAATCAGGCCAATACCGGCCAGGAAGGTCATGACAAACAACGTCTTGGCTGTTGCGATGTTGCGCCAGCCTGATGGATTAAACATTCGCTATCCTCATGCACGCATTGGCCGTCCGGAGGTATTTTCCCTCCGTTTTACAAGCGTAATACAGCTAGCGCATTTCGCTGCCCGCAAACAGGGGCAGCGATCACATCAGGCAAGTTTAATCATCACCATACCGACCAACAGCAGGCCTAAACCGACCCAGCCTTTTTTATTCAGGCGCTGGCCAAACAGGATCCAGCCTGCTGCCAGCGTGGCGGCGACGCCAAAACCGCCCCAGACGGCATAGGCGACCGACAGGTCTATCCCCTTCACGGCTTGCGACAGCGCACTGAAGGCACCGAGTACGGCCAGCAAGGACAGCACGCCGTAGGTTTTACGGCGAAAACCGTCAGAAAATTTGAGAAAAATATTGGCGATGATTTCCAGGATAATGGCCCCGGCAAGCCAGGCGCCGTGAACCCATTCAAACTGCGGCATGATTCACCTCAGTACGCGGCGCTTTCGCTTTGCGGGTACCCGACTTGATCAGCACTATCCCCGCCACCAGGGTGGCCAACCCCACCGCTTTCATCGGCGACAGGCTCTCATCAAACAGCAGCACGCTGAACAGTGTGATAAGCAGAATACCCACGCCTTCCCACAGCGCGTACGCCACGCCAAGGGCAATTTTTTTAATCGCAAAAGACAGAAAAATATATGACAGCGCGATCATCGCCAGCATAAAAATATAGCCGGTGTGCCCATCGCTAACGCTGGCCCATTTCATCGACAGGGTGCCGGTAATTTCAGCAACGATCGCCAGGCCTAATAATATCCAGTAGAACATGATGTTTCTCCTGCAAGAGAATATAATCCGCTGCGGCTTACGAAGTGCGTAAACCGAAAAAAAGCTTAAAATTCAGATGATGCAGAAGAGGCGACTAAAGCGCTGAGCGCCAGTGTTGTTCACCAGATAACAGGCAGAAAGAGAGAGGTAAAAAAGAAGTAGTAAAAGTAAACGTCCTGAATACGTTGTCCATAAAATTACAATTATCCGCGGTGTTGCTTCTCGTCATTGCGGATGAAAATTGTCCTCGGTAGTTAAACACACTATGATTCTGGCATAGCGCTACAATAAACACAAAGTCTTTGCACTTCTTTACCCAAAATATTTGATGTAAATACGTTTATTCTGGCGGAGTTCACCTTTATGATGCTTCCCCGGATTATTTGCAGGAGCCGCTATGGCAAAGCCCATCATCACACTTAATGGATTAAAGATAGTCATCATGCTGGGCATGCTGGTCATCATCCTCACCGGTATTCGCTTCGCTGTGGAGATCGTCGTACCCTTTATTCTCGCCCTGTTCATCGCGGTTATCCTTAACCCGGTAGTGCAGTGTATGGTGCGCTGGCGGATCCCGCGCGTTCTGGCCGTCACGCTGCTTATCGCGTTCATTATCCTGCTGGCGGTGCTGCTGCTGGCCTCACTTGGCACCTCGTTGAATGAACTGGGACGCACCGTGCCGCAGTACCGTACATCCCTGATTGTTCCGTTGCAGAACATTGAGCTGGCGCTGCACCGGCTGGGTATTCAGGTATCGGTCGATCAGTTAAGCAAATTTATCGATCCTAACGCCGCAATGTTGCTGGTCACGCGTTTTCTGACGCAGTTATCTAACGCCATGTCGTCAGTTTTCCTGCTGCTGCTTACCGTGGTATTTATGTTGCTCGAGGTTCCTCAGCTTCCCACCAAACTACAGCAATTGATGTCGCGCCCGGTGGAAGGGATGGCCGCTATCCAACGCGCCATCAACAGTGTGACGCACTATCTGGTGCTGAAAACCGCCATCAGCCTGGTGACCGGACTGGTGGCCTGGGGGATGTTGGCGCTGCTGGACGTTCGCTTTGCGTTTATCTGGGGTATGGTGGCCTTTGCGCTGAACTACATCCCGAACATCGGTTCTATTCTGGCGGCAATTCCCCCCATTTTGCAGGTGCTGGTTTTCGGCGGCATCTATGACGCGCTGCTGGTGATGGCCGGTTATCTGGCGATCAATATGCTGTTCGGCAACATTCTCGAACCGCGGATCATGGGCCGTGGACTCGGGCTATCTACGCTGGTGGTATTCCTGTCGTTGATATTCTGGGGCTGGCTGCTCGGCCCGGTGGGGATGCTCCTGTCGGTGCCGCTGACCATTATCGTTAAAATCGCGCTGGAACATTCGGTGGGCGGTAAGGGTATCGCCGTATTGCTCAGCGATCTCAGCAAACCGTGATGCAATGACATCCAGAGTAAGAAGTGACAATGTCACATGTCAGTGACGCAGGAACACGTTCTTACTCTGGTGATTAGCGGCTACGTTTGGCGTGTCGCTCCCCGTTTTCCTGTTTCGCTTCCGCCGATTTCTTCAGCGCGACATAGCATGCCCCGCTGCCGCCATGATGCGGTAGTGCCGTACAGAAAGCCTGTACATCCTCAAATTCGGTGAGCCAGCGCACCAGATAGCTGCGGATGATATTGGCGTGCGAGCGATCTTCCCGGCCCTTGCCATGAATGATGAGGATATTGCGTAACCCGTCCTGCCGTGCCTGATGAATAAAGGCAAACAGCATTTGTCGGCACTGCTCGACAGGTTGACGCAGCAGGTTGAGACTTGCCTGCTGGCTGTACTTGCCCTGTCGCAGCTTGTGCAGAACGCCCGTCTGCAAACCTTCTCGCTTAAAGGCTAACGGCTCGCCAAGAGGTAGTACGTCAAGAAAGCCCGTGGTCAGGAAATTATCCAACTGGAGCATATCGATTCGTTGAACGGCACGGGTATTGCGGCTGGGCTGCCAGCAAATGTCATTGCTACACCGCTTCAGGGGCTGGACATCCTCCATGGCGTCAAGAAACAGCGATTTGTCGTCAGGGTTCATGATCTCTCCTCCGCTTACAGCGACGGCGATACTATAACGCCCGCCAGAACCCGGCTCAATGCCAACCTTTGTGGGTATGGTTGCAGGTGCCGGGGCATGATATTGTGGCGCCCTACCTACAGTGCGTGATATCGCTGCCACTCAATGAAAGGATCTGCCATGTTGACACTGCTTGAAGACAAAATCGCCACGCCGGTAGGACCGCTGTGGATCCTGTGTGATGAGCAGTTTCGCCTGCGGGCCGTCGAGTGGGAAGAGCACAGCGACCGAATGGAACAACTGCTGGATATCCACTATCGCCGCGAAGGTTATCAGCGCCGCGCGTCAGACAACCCAGGCGGTTTGAGCGACAAACTCCGGGCCTATTTTGACGGCGACCTTGCCATTATCGACACACTACCAAGCGAAACGGCGGGAACGCCCTTTCAGCGCGAAGTCTGGAAAACCTTACGCGCCATCCCCTGCGGCCAGGTGATGCACTATGGGCAACTGGCGGAACAGTTGGGACGGCCAGGCGCCGCCCGCGCGGTAGGCGCGGCAAATGGTTCCAATCCCGTCAGCATCGTTGTGCCCTGCCATCGCGTTATTGGCCGCAATGGCACCATGACCGGATATGCCGGCGGTGTGCAGCGCAAAGAGTGGTTGTTGCGTCACGAAGGGTATCTGCTGCTTTGATTTTCTGTGCCTTATCTGGAAATTCTGAGGGACTTTACATTCAAAAAAACCTAATATAGCCATAGATATCAATATGATATAATCAATATCTCATTTCCCATTCTAATATTGCGTGAATCGGGTTTTCGAGACTTACTTGCTCACCAAAAAGATGTTAAAATTGACTAATATCAATTACGGCTCGAGCATATCTATGATCCCGGAAAAGCGAATTATACGACGCATTCAGTCTGGCGGTTGTGCCATCCACTGCCAGGATTGCAGTATCAGCCAACTGTGTATCCCGTTCACCCTGAACGAGCATGAGCTTGATCAACTCGATAATATTATCGAGCGGAAAAAGCCCATTCAGAAAGGGCAAACGCTATTCAAAGCAGGTGACGAACTGAAATCGTTATATGCCATTCGCTCCGGTACCATTAAGAGCTATACCATCACCGAACAAGGTGATGAGCAGATAACGGGCTTTCATCTGGCAGGCGACCTGGTCGGTTTCGATGCTATCGGCACCGGCCATCACCCGAGCTTTGCGCAGGCGCTGGAAACATCAATGGTCTGCGAAATCCCCTTTGAAACCCTGGATGACCTGTCCGGCAAAATGCCGAATCTGCGCCAGCAGATGATGCGTTTGATGAGCGGTGAGATCAAAGGCGACCAGGATATGATCCTGTTGCTGTCGAAAAAGAACGCGGAAGAACGTCTGGCAGCCTTTATCTACAACCTCTCCCGCCGCTTTGCGCAGCGCGGCTTCTCACCGCGTGAGTTCCGTTTAACCATGACCCGCGGCGATATCGGCAACTATCTCGGCCTGACCGTGGAAACCATCAGCCGTCTGCTGGGCCGCTTCCAGAAAAGTGGAATGCTGGCGGTAAAAGGCAAATACATCACTATCGAAGATGGCGATGCGCTGGCGGTACTTGCTGGCCAGGCCCGCAACGTCGCCTGATCCCTTCGCCTCCCCTTCGTCGGATTTATTGATCTGGCGGAGGTTCTTCCTCCTTTATTCGATAACACGGCTAGCTCGCGGGTTTCGCGGTATACCGCACAGGGGTGGTAACCCGATATAAATTTTCCTGATTTATTGATCTGGTGGAGTTTCACCTCTGTTTCATTCCGGACATATGGGTTATCTTTTAATTACAGACTGTGGTTACAGTTGTAAGGAGACCTAGTATGGCGAAGTATCAAAATATGCTGGTTGCCATCGATCCGAACCAGGATGATCAACCGGCATTACGGCGTGCTGTTTATTTGCATCAACGGATTGGTGGCCGCATCAAAGCCTTTTTGCCGATCTACGATTTTTCCTACGAGATGACCACCCTTCTGTCGCCCGATGAGCGCACCGCGATGCGTCAGGGCGTCATTAGCCAACGCGCCGCGTGGATCCGCGAGCAGGCGAAGTATTACCTCGAAACCGGGGTGCCGATTGATATCAAAGTGGTCTGGCATAACCGTCCTTTCGAAGCGATTATTCAGGAAATTATCAGCGGCGGTCATGACCTGCTGCTGAAAATGGCGCATCAACACGACAAGCTTGAGGCCGTCATTTTTACCCCGACCGACTGGCATCTGCTGCGCAAATGCCCATGTCCGGTATGGATGGTAAAAGACCAGCCGTGGCCGGAAGGCGGCAAAGCGTTGGTGGCCGTCAACCTGGCCAGTGAAGAACTGTATCACAACGCCCTCAACGAGAAGCTGGTTCGCGAAACGCTACAGCTGGCGGAGCAGATTAACCATACTGAAGTCCATCTTATCGGCGCCTACCCGGTTACCCCGATTAACATTGCCATTGAGCTACCGGATTTTGACCCCGGCGTCTATAACGACGCCATTCGAGGACAACACCTGCTGGCGATGAAAGCGCTGCGCCAAAAATTCAGCATCGCTGAGAATATGACGCATGTCGAAAAAGGCCTGCCTGAAGAGGTGATCCCGGACCTGGCGGAGCATCTACAGGCGGGGGTTGTGGTGCTGGGGACCGTGGGTCGTACCGGTCTCTCTGCCGCATTTCTTGGCAATACGGCTGAACAGGTTATCGATCATCTGCGCTGCGACCTTCTGGCGCTTAAACCCGACCAATACCAGAGTCCGGTCGAGCTTGATGATGAAGAGGACGACTGATTTGACCTGGCGATAAACAAAAAATCCCGGTGGGAATACCTGCCGGGATTTTTTTTAGCCATGAAAGACAGCTTAGTGGATACCCAGACGCCAGGCGAAATCGATCTCTTCTTTGAGCTCAAGCGAGGAAAGCGACATCAGGTCGGCAAATTCCAGTTCAAGCTGTTTAACACGTTTCAGGTATTGTGCCGGGGTTAAAACGGTTGGGTCGCGACGGAGATATTCGACAGCCAGTTGCGCAGGGGTTAACTCGGTATCCATAACATCCTCATTTATGTTGAAAACCTGTTAAGTATACCACGCCTTCCTGCCGATTTTTTAACCAAAGACAATCTAGGGCGAATATTTTTTAACCGCTGCGCTGCTTATGTTTTAATGGCATAAGCGACGCAGCGACAGGTCTTTGCGGTCAGAAGGTTTCCCAGTTGTCACCGTCAGCGACCGCCGGGCGAGCCGTGACAAACGGAGCGACGGAAGGTGCCTGCTTCTGGCGCACGGCACTGACGCCGCCTTGCAGGCGAAATACCCCTACCGCTTCGGTCAGGCGCGCCGCTTGTTCTTCCAGCGACGATGCCGCCGCAGACGACTCCTCGACCAGTGAGGCGTTTTGCTGGGTCACGTTATCCATTTCGGAAATGGCCTGGCTCACCTGCTGGATCCCCCGGCTCTGCTCGTCAGAGGCTGCCGCAATCTCCAGCATAATATCGGTAACGCGTTTCACCGCCTCCACGATATCTTTCATCGTGCTGCCCGCTGCCACAACCTCGTCCGACCCGCGATCGATTAGGGTGACGGATTCGCTGATAAGTCCTTCAATCTCCTTCGCCGCCTGCGCGCTTCGACTGGCCAGCGTCCGCACTTCGCTGGCAACAACCGCAAAGCCGCGCCCCTGCTCGCCAGCGCGCGCCGCTTCAACCGCGGCGTTCAGCGCCAGAATATTGGTCTGGAAGGCAATGCTGTTAATCACCGCGGTAATCTCCGAGATTTTCTTCGAGCTGCTGGAGATATTGCCCATCGTTGACACCACGCCGGAAACAATCTGACCGCCTCGCGTGGCCTTACCGGAGGCATCTTCCGCCAATTTGCTGGCATGGTGGGCATTATCGGCGTTTTGTTTCACCGTTGCGGTCAGCTGTTCCATACTGGCCGCAGTCTCCTCAATGGCGGCCGCCTGCTGCTCGGTTCGGGACGACAGATCGGTGTTTCCGGCAGAGATTTCGCTGGTGCCGCGGTAAATCTCCTCTGTCCCCTGACGAACCGTGCCCACCGTTTTCGACAGCGCGCGCTGCATTTTCTGTAGCTCATGGCTCAGTTTGCCAATTTCGCTGCGCCCGGTCAGTTCATCCGGCAGTGTGAGGTTACCGTCGGCAATCTGCTCAATGCGCTGCAGAGCCCGTTTAAGCGGGTTCACCACGGTACGGCGCAGCGCGATAAAGGTTATCAGCGTCAGCACCAACGCCAGCACAAAGGCGCCAATCATAAACGCGATGCCAAGTTGTGTACGGCTGTGGGCCGATGCCGAAAGCTGATTCGCTCTGTCGCTACGGATCTGGATAGCCTTTTGCAGCACATCGTTGTACGCCGCATCCAGTTGACGAGCGTGCTCGTTTTCATGGTTGATGATCGCCTCAAACATGCCGTTTTTGGCATACTTCAGCATTGGCTGAAGGCCTGCGACATAGGCGTTGTAGCGGGCATTGATGTCGCCATCCAGCGCTTCATCTGCCGGCGTTTTAACCCGACGGTTCACATATTCCTGGAAACCTTGCTGTGACTGTTTAATGCGCAGTTCGGCGTCGGCAATGTTCTGTTTCATATCGTCCATTTCCGCGATACGGCTGGCCGCCCCGGCATGGACCATATTAATACGCGCGGTACGAAGGTGGTTTGAGCTGTTTGACAGTCCTGTGCGCACCTGTAGCTCTTCGGTCACATCGCGTTGATCGCTGTCGGCCTGTAGTAAAAAATACCCGGCGAGCCCTGAACTTAATGCGAATAGCAGCAAAATACCGCCCAGAATGGCGGAAAAAAGCGGAACCAACCTGATGTGGTGCAAAAAACTGACTTTTTGTGGCTTGAGCATCGCTGCTGTTTTGTCCATGGCTATCGACTCTCTTTGGGTAAGAGGCGTACCAACACGCCCGTAAGATAGTCATCGGCCTGGCGACAGAATCTCTTACCGGTAAAAGCGCAACATGGATCACAGTTCTTGCAAAAGAGATAACCAGCGGGGAAGCCCGCTGGTCGCCCGCTTAGTTATCGCCGAAGTGGATAACGGTGCGGATAGATTTGCCTTCGTGCATCAGGTCAAAAGCGTCATTGATTTGCTCAAGCGGCAGACGGTGAGTAATAAACGGATCGAGACGAATTTTCCCGGCCATCGCGTCCTCCACCATGCCCGGCAACTGGCTACGCCCTTTTACGCCGCCGAACGCTGAACCGCGCCAGACGCGCCCGGTCACCAACTGGAATGGACGGGTGCGAATTTCCTGCCCTGCGCCCGCGACGCCGATAATCACGCTCTCGCCCCATCCCTTATGGCAGCATTCGAGGGCGGCGCGCATCACGTTGACATTGCCGATACACTCAAAGCTGAAATCCACGCCGCCGTCGGTCATTTCAACGATAACGTCCTGAACTGGCTTATCGTGATCAGTCGGGTTAACGAAATCCGTCGCGCCCATCTCTTTGGCGAGGTTGAATTTATCCGGGTTGGTGTCAATGGCAATAATGCGCCCGGCGTTGGCCTGCACCGCACCCTGAATGACCGCCAGCCCGATGCCGCCGAGGCCAAATACCGCCACGGTGTCACCGGCTTTTACCTTTGCCGTATTGTGAACAGCGCCGATCCCGGTAGTCACACCGCAGCCCAGCAGACACACTTTATCGAGCGGTGCCTGCGGGTTTACCTTCGCCAGCGAAATCTCCGCGCAGACGGTATATTCACTGAAGGTGCTGGTACCCATATAGTGATAAATCGGCTGACCATTGTAGGAAAAGCGCGTGGTGCCGTCCGGCATCAACCCTTTCCCCTGGGTCGCGCGGACCGCCTGGCAGAGGTTGGTTTTGCCCGACTTACAGAACTTACACTCACCACATTCCGCAGTATACAGCGGGATCACGTGGTCGCCTGGCTTCAGGCTGGTTACGCCTTCTCCCACCTCAACCACAACCCCGCCGCCTTCATGGCCGAGAACCGCCGGGAATACACCCTCCGGGTCATCACCGGAAAGGGTAAACGCATCGGTGTGGCAGACGCCAGTATGCGTTATCTTAACCAGCACCTCGCCCTTCTTCGGCGGCGCAACGTCGATCTCAACAATCTTAAGCGGCTGGCCCGGGCCAAACGCAACTGCAGCACGTGATTTCATAGTTGTCTTTTCCTGTGTGACGGTGAATTCGCTTATGACTGCAAAAACGCCAGGCGAGCGGCGAAACCCACGAATACCAGGCCAATCAGGCTGTTGCCAATCTTCGCCAGTTTCTTACGGGTGCGGACATAGCGTGTTACCAGCGAACCTGAAACGATAAGAAAGCTGAGGTAGGCAAAGCTCACCACTTCCAGCGTAATCGCCAAAATCAGAAATGCCAGGCCCGGCGTCTGGGCATGGATATCGATAAACTGCACAAAGAACGAGACGTAAAACAGGATAGCTTTCGGGTTGGTGAGACTCAGGGTCAGCGCCCGCTTGAGAATTGCACTCGGCGGTTCAGCCTGAGCATCATGCGCGCCCTGCTGTTTTTTCAGTACCGACCAGAGCATTTTACCGCCCAGATACAGCAGATAAATCGCCCCCAGATAACGCACGACGTTAAACAGGACCGGCGTTGTTTTAATCAGCGTCGCCACCCCGGCGTATGAAAGAAACATCAGCACCGCATCGCCGACGAACACGCCTAACGCAGCCAGATAACCGATACGGATACCGTGCGCCGCGCCGGTGCGCAGAACAAAAAACGTATTCGGGCCTGGCACAAGAATGATGAAAATCGCGCCAATCAGGTAGGTCCAGTAGTTCAACACGCCGAAATCAGAAAACACCCTGCTCTCCCTTATTTGTGTATTCACGAAGTGTGATCTACATCATAACAAAAAAGCCGCCTCCCTTTTACCGGAGGCGGCTTATATTTTTTACGCTATCGCTTACAGCGACTTCAGAATCGCATCCACACTGGCTTTGGCGTCACCAAACAGCATATGGGTGTTTTCTTTAAAGAACAGCGGGTTCTGCACACCGGCATAGCCGGTATTCATCGAACGCTTAAAGACGATAACGTTCTGCGCTTTCCAGACCTCAAGTACCGGCATACCGGCGATCGGGCTCTTCGGATCATCCTGCGCCGCCGGGTTAACGGTGTCGTTCGCCCCGATGACCAGCACCGTGTCGGTATCGATAAAATCATCATTGATTTCGTCCATTTCCAGCACGATGTCGTACGGCACTTTCGCTTCCGCCAGCAGTACGTTCATGTGGCCCGGCAGACGTCCGGCAACCGGATGAATACCAAAACGCACCTTCACGCCGCGCGCACGCAGTCTTTCGGTAATTTCCGCTACCGGATACTGCGCCTGCGCCACCGCCATGCCGTAGCCTGGGGTGATGATGACCGAGTGAGAGTTTTTCAGCATCTCTGCGGTATCTTCCGCGCTGATTTCACGGTGCTCGCCCATCTCTTCATCGCTACCGGCAGAGGAACCATCGGTACCGAATCCCCCGGCAATAACGCTGATGAACGAACGGTTCATCGCTTTACACATGATGTAGGAGAGGATAGCACCGGAAGAACCCACCAGAGCGCCAGTGACGATCAGCAGGTCGTTGCTCAGCATAAAGCCCGCCGCCGCCGCCGCCCACCCGGAGTAGGAGTTAAGCATGGAAACCACGACCGGCATGTCGGCGCCGCCGATGGAAGCCACCAGATGCCAGCCGAAAGCCAGCGCGATAACGGTCATGATGAGCAGCGCCAGCACCTGCATGCCCACGCTTTCGGTGCGCACGAAGGTAACCAGAAGCAGGAAGGAAACGACCAGCGCCGCCAGGTTCAGCTTATGGCGGTTCGGCAGCATCAGCGGTTTAGAGGAGATCTTACCGCGCAGTTTACCGAAGGCCACGATGGAGCCAGTAAAGGTCACCGCGCCGATGAAGATCCCGAGGAACACTTCCGTCAGGTGAATATTCACCAGAATCGGCGACATCCCCGTTTCGTGCTGCAGGTAGCTGTTAAAGCCAACCAGCACCGCAGCAAGACCCACGAAGCTGTGCAGAATCGCCACCAGTTCCGGCATTTCTGTCATTTCAACGCGTTTTGCCAGACGGATGCCAATGGCGCCGCCGACGATCATCGCCACGATAATCCACGCAACATTGCCGGTGTCCGGCCCGAAAATGGTGGCAATCAGCGCAATCGCCATCCCGGCAATGCCGTAGTAGTTCCCCTGCTGGGAGGTTTCGTGCTTAGAAAGCCCCGCCAGACTGAAAATAAACAGGATCGCGGCAACAATGTATGCAGCTGTAACTAATCCTCCAGACATTTGTTACCCCTTAGCCTTTGCGGAACATTTTCAGCATGCGCTGAGTGACAGTGAAACCACCGAAAATATTGATGCTGGCAATCAGTACGGCGATAAAACTTAAGAAGCTTACCCAACCGCCATGACCAATTTGCAGCAGCGCCCCTACGACGATGATCCCGGAGATGGCGTTCGTGACCGACATCAACGGGGTATGCAGCGCATGAGACACGTTCCACACCACGTAATAGCCGACCACGCAGGAAAGCGCAAACACGGTAAAGTGACCGAGGAACTCTTGCGGTGCGACGTTTGCCAGCCAGCCAAACAGAATAATCGCCAGCGCCATCAGCGCATATTTACGCCACGGCGAGGCAGGTTTTGCTGGCGCAACCGGCGCCGTATCGGCTTTAACCGCCGCTTTCGGTTGTACGGAAACCTGAATCGGCGGCGCAGGCCAGGTAATTTCGCCGTCGCGGATAACCGTTACTCCGCGAACCACGACGTCGTCAAAATCAATCTTGATATTGCCGTCTTTTTCGCTGCACAGTAACTTCAGCAGGTTAACCAGATTGGTGCCATACAGCTGCGAGGATTGCGTCGGCAGGCGTCCGGCAAGGTCGGTGTAACCAATGACCCTTACGCCGCCTGGCGTGGTAAAAATTTCTCCCGGCACGGTGTATTCGCAGTTGCCGCCGTTTTGCGCCGCCAGATCGACGATCACGCTGCCCGGGGTCATGGAGTCCACCATTTCACGGGTGATCAGTTTCGGCGCCGGTTTACCCGGAATAAGCGCGGTGGTGACGATGATATCCACCTCTTTCGCCTGGGCGGCGAAAAGCGCCATTTCCGCCTTGATAAAGGCTTCGGACATGACTTTGGCATAGCCGTCGCCGCTACCGGCCTCTTCTTCGAAATCCAGCTCAAGGAACTCAGCGCCCATACTCTGGACTTGTTCCTTCACTTCCGGTCGCGTGTCGAACGCGCGCACGATAGCGCCGAGGCTGTTGGCGGCGCCGATGGCGGCAAGCCCGGCAACGCCCGCGCCGATAACCATCACTTTCGCTGGCGGCACTTTGCCCGCCGCGGTAATTTGCCCGGTAAAGAAACGGCCAAACTCATGTGCCGCCTCAACGATAGCGCGGTAACCCGCGATGTTGGCCATGGAGCTTAACGCATCAAGAGACTGGGCGCGGGAAATACGCGGTACCGAGTCCATGGCCATGGCGTTGATATTTCGTTCGGCAAGCTTTGCCATCAGTTCGGCATTCTGCGCCGGCCAGATAAAGCTGATAAGCGTCGTGCCGGGGTTGAGCAGCGCGATTTCGTCGTCCGTCGGCGCATTCACTTTAAGAATGATGTCCGACTGCCAGATGGCATTTCCTTCGACGATCTCCGCCCCTGCGTCAATAAAGGCCTGGTCGTCAAAGCTCGCCAGCTTTCCGGCCCCGCTTTCAATGGCCACGGTGAACCCGAGTTTACGCAACTGTTCCACCGTTTTCGGTGTTGCTGCGACTCGCGTCTCCAGGGCCAGGGTCTCTTTTGGTACCGCAATACGCATAGTTTTCCCTTCCATCGAATTAAAATGATGGTTTGTTGTTTCACCGGATCGATCCATCCCCCTTTATCAGAAGGAGGCGGCGAACCCCGAAAAATAAAACAGTAACAAACTATCTATAACCTACTGAAAATGCCGGTTGTGATCCACCTTCAGAAAACAGGAATTGTGATTTTATTGAGGAAAAGCCACTTCTTCAGCGATCAGGCAGCAATATTTACCTTAATTTGATCATCAAGCCTGATAATTCGCTTAAGCGAGGCGGTAAAACATGATTATTTTCGGTGCAAAATATATAATTTAACATTACATTAACTTATAAAACGCATGACGATTATCGATTTTATTGGTCAACCGCCTGTTTTTTCAACATATCATCAAAAGTTATCGTCACCGGTTATCAGGGTCGCACGTGAAGTGAAAAATGACGCAGACAGTGACGCAAATTAAATGCAATAATCAGCGACGTTTTCTAGTCAACAACAATACCAGTACCTGGTTTGCGCAAGGCGAAGGATTATTTTTATGAAGCTTAAGAACACTCTCCTGGCGTCAGCCCTCCTGTCTGCGACCGCGTTTACCGCTAATGCAGCCACCGAGTTGACACCGGAGCAAGCAGCAGCCCTCAAGCCATATGACCGTATCGTAATTACCGGTCGTTTCAATGCGATTGGCGATGCCGTTCAGGCCGTTTCGAATAAAGCGGATCAAGAAGGTGCTGCCTCTTTCTATGTTGTTAGCAACTTTGACTATGGCAACAGCGGCAACTCGCGCGTTACCGCCGACCTTTATAAGCAGGATGCGCCAAAAGCCGATGCGCCGAAAAACCGCGTCATTAACGGCGTGACCGAATTGCCAAAAGACCAGGCGGCTCAGCTTGAACCTTTTGATACCGTGACCGTACAGGGCTTCTATCGCAGCCAGCCGGACGTCAACTCCGCTATCGCTAAGGCCGCGAAAGAAAAAGGCGCTGCCTCGTTCTTCATCGTTCGCCAGATTGACGCCAACGACGGCGGCAACCAGCGCGTAACCGCGTACATCTACAAAGCCGATGCGAAAAAACGCGTAGTTCAGAGCGCCGACGCCATCCCGGCCAACTCTGACGCAGGCCGCGCAGCGCTGGCGCAGGGCGGTGAAGCCGCTAAAAAAGTTGAGATCCCAGGCGTTGCCACCTCTTCTAGCGTCGGCTCAACCGCTGGTGTAGGTTTGTTCTATGAAACCCAGTCGTCAAAAGGTGGACGTTACAGCGTCACTCTTCCGGACGGCACTAAAATTGAAGAGCTGAATAAAGTCGCTGCGGCCCAGATGGTGCCGTTTGACAGCGTTCAGTTCACCGGCAACTACGGCAACATGACTGAGATCTCTTATCAGGTTGCTAAGCGTGCAGCGAAGAAAGGTGCGAAATACTATCACATCACCCGTCAGTGGCAGGAACGCGGCGGTAACATGACGATCAGCGCTGACCTGTATAAATAAGCGAAATTTTTTCTTTCAAAGGCAGCTTCGGCTGCCTTTTTTGTTTTTTTCTGGTCCTTGTCATTGCAAGCCTGCAACTCTCTTCGTAAAATCCCGCGCCTTAGCGTAATCATCCATGTTTATGCGATTTAGCAAAATAAATATTCTGGGATTGATCCCCCTTACAACAGGATGCCAATGGAAAAGAAACTCGGCCTTAGCGCCCTGACGGCCCTGGTACTTAGCTCAATGCTGGGTGCGGGCGTTTTCAGCTTACCGCAGAACATGGCGGAAGTTGCCAGCCCGGCCGCGCTATTGATCGGTTGGGCAATAACCGGGGTGGGCATTCTGTTCCTCGCCTTTGCTATGCTGGTGTTGACCCGTATCCGTCCTGACCTGGACGGCGGGATTTTTACCTATGCCCGCGAAGGCTTCGGCGAGCTGATCGGCTTCTGCTCCGCCTGGGGATACTGGCTCTGTGCGGTGATCGCCAACGTTTCCTACCTGGTGATTGTCTTTTCCGCCCTGAGCTTTTTTACCGATACGCCTGAGCTGCGCCTGTTCGGCGACGGTAATACCTGGCAAGCCATGGCAGGTGCGTCCATTCTGCTGTGGGTGGTTCATTTTCTGGTACTGCGCGGCGTACAAACCGCCGCCGGGATCAACCTGGTCGCCACGCTCGCCAAACTGGTGCCGTTGGGCCTGTTCGTTGTGCTGGCTGCGATGGCCTTTAACAGCGATGTCTTTAGCCTCGACTTCCACGGTATTGCGCTCGGCGTCCCGGTCTGGGAGCAGGTGAAAGACACCATGCTCATCACCCTGTGGGTATTCATCGGGGTAGAAGGCGCGGTCGTCGTCTCGGCACGCGCCCGCAATAAAAAAGATGTCGGCCGCGCGACGCTTCTCGCCGTCGTATCAGCGCTGTGCGTCTATCTGCTGGTAACGCTGCTCTCGCTGGGCGTGGTTGCCCGTCCGGAGCTTGCAGAAATGCGCAACCCGTCGATGGCCGGTTTGATGGTGCGCATGATGGGGTCATGGGGTGAAATCGTTATCGCCGCCGGTCTTATTGTCTCTGTCTGCGGCGCCTATCTGAGCTGGACAATTATGGCCGCAGAAGTGCCTTTCATTGCGGCGACGCATAAAGCGTTCCCCCGGGTTTTCGCTCGCCAGAATAAGAATAACGCGCCGTCGTCGTCGCTGTGGCTGACCAACTTCAGCGTGCAGATTTGCCTGATTCTGATTTGGTTGACCGGTTCGGATTACAACACGCTGCTGACCATTGCGTCAGAAATGATCCTGGTGCCCTATTTCCTTGTTGGCGCGTTCCTGTTAAAAGTTGCCACCAAACCGCTGCACAAGGCGGTGGGTATCGGAGCATGCATTTATGGCCTATGGTTGTTGTATGCGTCAGGGCCAATGCACCTGCTGCTGTCCGTGGTGCTCTATGCACCGGGGTTAATGGTGTTTATATATGCCCGCCGGACCCACGAGCTCGACAAGATGCTGAATCGCCGTGAAATCGCGTTGATTGGGTTATTATTGGTTGCTGCAATTCCAGCAACGTGGATGTTAGTGGGGTAACGCGAAATTACCCCATCGCAATTTGTTAAGGAGTATACGATGGGGCATCACCAGTCGCGCCCAGTGCTTATTACGGGAGGAGGCCGTCGTATCGGTCTCGCCCTTGCCCACCATTTCCTCAATCAGCAACAACCGGTGATCGTCAGCTACCGCACCCGCTACGACGCCATTGGAACACTGGAAGCCGCAGGCGCGGTCTGCCTGAAAGCGGACTTTGCCACCACCGATGGCGTACTGGCCTTCGCGGACAGCGTGAAGGCGCATACTGACGGGCTGCGCGCGATCCTGCATAACGCCAGCGACTGGAAAGCGGAGAAACCTGGCGTATCGCTGGCGGACGTCATGCAGCAGATGTTGCAGATCCACGTTCAGACGCCCTACTTGCTTAATCATGCGCTGGAACCGCTTTTACGCGGCCACGGCCACGCCGCCAGCGATATCATCCATTTTACCGACTACGTGGTTGAACGCGGCAGCGACAAGCATATCGCCTATGCCGCCAGCAAAGCCGCGCTTGATAATATGACCCGCTCGTTTGCCCGCAAACTGGCGCCGGAGGTGAAGGTCAACGCCATCGCGCCGTCGCTGATTCTGTTCAACGACAGCGATGACGCCGAGTATCGCCAACAGGCGTTAAACAAGTCGCTGATGAAAATCGCGCCGGGCGAAAAAGAGATAATCGATCTTGTCGATTATCTGCTGACCAGTTGCTATGTCACAGGGCGTTCGTTCGGTGTGGATGGCGGCCGTCCGCTGCGTTAGTGAAAACGGCTCCATAGCAAAATAAGCAGCCAGGCGCTCAGACTCCAGCACGCCACTGCGCCTGCCAGCGCCAACGGCAGGCGCAGAAATCCAGTGAAATACCACAGCGACAGCAGATAAAGAAAATAGGGAATGATTGACCACATCCCGAAGACGATAGTGGCGCGCAGCGCCTCAACGCCCCGCTCGCTGGCGACAATATAATGCGCGATCATCGCAAACGTCGGAAACAGCGGGATCAACCCGGCAATGTAGTAATTTTTGGTTTTCGCCAGAATCCCTATCAGCACGACGACCAGCGCGCCTAAGGCCGCTTTGATCAGTAATCCCATTTCCTGCGCCTGCATTTCACGTAATAATGTTGGCAGGATAACGGAAGTCGCGTTATTTATGAAAGATTAATGGATCAAGGATTTCCTGCGGTGTATGTTAACTTTTTTCCTGATGTATCTCGGTTATGAATAAGATAGTCTTTGTTGAAGATGACCCGGAAGTGGGTTCGCTGATTGCAGCCTACCTGAATAAGCACGATATGGACGTTATCGTCGAGCCTCGCGGCGATCGCGCCGAGGAGGTTGTACTCCGTGAAGAACCTGATCTGGTGCTGCTGGATATCATGCTGCCGGGAAAAGACGGGATGACGATTTGCCGCGACCTGAGGGCGCAATGGCAGGGGCCGATTGTGCTGCTCACCTCCCTTGACAGCGACATGAACCATATTCTTTCGCTCGAGATGGGCGCCAGCGACTACATTCTGAAAACCACCCCACCCGCCGTGCTGCTTGCGCGCCTGCGCCTGCATCTGCGTCAGCATGTCGCTATCGTACCCGGTGAAAAGAGCGCGTCCCCATTGACGCCGCATAAAGCCATTCGCTTCGGGACGCTGGCCATCGACCCGGTAAACCGCCAGGTGCTGCTGAGCGGTGAAAATATTGCGCTGTCGACCGCAGATTTTGATCTGCTGTGGGAGTTAGCAACGCACGCCGGGCAGATTATGGATCGTGATGCGCTGCTGAAGAACCTGCGCGGCGTGTCCTATGACGGCATGGATCGCAGCGTCGATGTGGCGATTTCCCGCCTGCGCAAAAAGCTACTCGATAGCGCCACCGAGCCCTATCGCATCAAAACGGTACGCAATAAAGGGTATTTGTTCGCCCCACACGCCTGGGATAACTGATTCGCCACTCGTTCGGGGCCGGAAATGAAAAAACTCTTCGTGCAGTTCTACCTGCTGCTGTTTGTCTGCTTCCTCGTGATGACCATGCTGGTCGGGCTGGTGTATAAATTTACCGCCGAACGCGCAGGCCGACAGTCGCTGGACGATCTGATGAAAAGCTCGCTGTACCTGATGCGCAGCGAATTACGCGAAATCCCGCCCCGCGACTGGAGCAAAACGCTCAAAGAGCTGGACCTGAATCTGTCGTTCGATCTGCGCATCGAACCGCTGAGCAAATTCCACCTGGCGGAAGATTCCATGCAGCATCTGCGCGCAGGCGATATCGTCGCGCTTGACGATCAGTACACCTTTATCCAGCGCATTCCGCGCAGCCACTACGTGCTGGCCGTCGGACCTGTCCCCTATCTCTATTTTCTGCATCAGATGCGGCTGCTGGATATGGCGCTGATGGCATTTATCGCCGTTTCGCTGGCGTTTCCCGTTTTCCTCTGGATGCGCCCGCACTGGGAGGACATGCTCAAAATTGAAAGCGCCGCTCAGCGCTTTGGCGAGGGGCATCTGAGCGAACGTATCCACTTTGACAGTACCTCCGGCTTTGAGCGGCTTGGCGTAGCCTTCAACCAGATGGCGGATAACATCAATGCCCTTATCGCCAGTAAAAAACAGCTGATCGACGGCATCGCGCACGAACTCAGAACGCCGTTGGTGCGCCTGCGCTACCGCCTTGAGATGAGCGAAAACCTCTCGGAAGCGGAGTCTCAGGCTCTTAACCGCGATATTGGCCAGCTTGAGGCGCTGATTCAGGAATTGCTGACCTATGCCCGTCTTGACCGTCCGCAAAATGAACTGACCCTAACCACACCGGATCTTCCGGCGTGGATTACGACCCATGTTGAGGATATTCAGACCGTTAACCCGCAGCGCGAGGTGGCCCTCAGCCAACTGACGATGGGTGATTACGGCGCGCTCGACATGCGCCTGATGGAGCGCGTGCTGGATAACCTTGTCAACAATGCCATGCGCTACAGTAACCAGCGTATTCAGGTGAGCCTGCTGTTGCAGGATTCACGCGCGACCCTGCTTGTCGACGATGACGGGCCGGGGATTGCCGCCGACGAGCGCGAGCGCGTGTTCGAACCCTTTGTTCGCCTGGATCCCAGCCGCGATCGCGCCACCGGCGGCTGTGGGCTGGGTCTGGCTATCGTCCATTCGATTGCCCAGGCGATGTCCGGCAGCGTCTCCTGTGACGCCAGCCCGCTTGGCGGCGCTCGTTTCTGTTTTAGCTGGCCGATTTACCACAACGTCACTCTGCCTCTCCCTGTCTGACACGTGTTTGCACGATGCCAGAGTTGAGGTTATAGTAAACTCACTAGTATGTTGTAACTAATGAAGGTCTTATGGCCAATTACGATCTGATTGAACGGCTGACGTCGACGTTTCGCGAACTTGAGCACGAGGTTCAGGCCGTTTCGCATCAGTTGCAGGCCTGCCGTCTGCTGGCGGCGCGCGTTTTTGCGCTACCGGAAGTCAGCAAAGCGCGGGAACATGACCCGATGGATACCATCGCCGTCAAACAGCATCTGGGCGCCACTGCCCTTACGATGGCCCTGCAGCACTTTAGCCATCTGTTTATCCACCAGCAGTCGGAAAACCGCAGCAGTAAGGCCGCCACGCGCCTGCCCGGCGTTATCTGCCTGCAGTGCGACAGCGTTCAGTATCAGGCGCTGGAAGAACGCATCACTCGGGTGAACACGCTAAAAACCGCATTTGAGAAGATTGTCACCGAGGATTCCGGCCTGCCCTCCGCCGCCCGTTTTGAGTGGGTGCACCACCATCTGCCGGGATTAATCACCCTCAACGCCTACCGTTCCCTGACGCTGTTGCGCAACCCAGGTACAATTCGTTTCGGTTGGGCGAATAAACATATCATCAAGAATCTGACCCGCGATGAGGTGCTGGCTCAACTGGAGAGAAGCCTGAAAGCGCCACGCGCGGTGACGCCATTTACCCGTGAGCAGTGGCAGGCCAAGCTTGAGCAGGAATATCAGGACATCGCCGCCCTGCCCGAACGGGCAAGGCTTAAGATTAAACGGCCGGTAAAGGTGCAGCCCATCGCCCGCGTCTGGTACTTCGGGGCGCAAAAGCAGGTGCAATACGCCTGTCCCAGCCCGATGATTGCCCTCCTTTCCGGCAATAAAGGCGTCAGCATTCCGGATATCGGCGAACTGCTGAACTATGATGCCGGGAACGTGCAGTACCGCTATAAACCCGAGGCGCAGCCGATGCGGTTAATGATCCCCCGGCTGCACCTGTGGCTGGCTAACGACTGACCTTCATGCTGCCGACCATCTCCAGCGGACGGACCCAGGCATCAAACTCCGCCTCCGTCAGGTAGCCAAGCTTCAGCGCCGAGGCCTTTAACGTCATCCCCTCTTTGTGCGCTTTCTTCGCTATCTCCGCAGCTTTGTCATAGCCAATATGCGTATTCAGCGCCGTCACCAGCATCAGCGACTCATTGAGCAACTGGTCGATACGGGCACGGTTGGGCTCAATGCCCACCGCACAGTGCTCATTAAAGCTTTCCATCCCGTCGGCCAGCAGCCGGACAGACTGCAGGAAATTATGAATGACCATCGGCCGGTACACGTTAAGCTCAAAGTTTCCCGACGCGCCGCCCAGGTTCACCGCCACGTCATTACCCATCACCTGACAGCACAGCATCGTCATCGCTTCGCACTGCGTCGGGTTCACCTTGCCCGGCATAATGGAGCTGCCTGGTTCGTTTTCCGGAATAGCGAGCTCGCCAATCCCGCAGCGCGGTCCGGACGCGAGCCAGCGCACATCGTTAGCGATTTTCATCAGCGACGCGGCCAGCCCTTTCAGCGCCCCGTGGGCATGGACCAACGCATCGCAGGTCGCCAGCGCTTCAAACTTATTCGGCGCCGTCACAAACGGTTGACGGGTAATGGCCGCCAGCTCATCGGCAACCCTTTTCGCATACTCCGGATGCGTGTTCAGCCCGGTACCGACAGCGGTCCCGCCCAGCGCCAGCTCGCACAAGTGCGGCAGCGCATGTTCCAGGTGTTTCTGATTATGTTCCAGCATCGCCACCCAGCCGGACATCTCCTGCCCCAGAGTCAGCGGCGTGGCATCCTGTAAATGGGTGCGGCCAATTTTGACGATATCCGCAAAGGCATGGGATTTATCGCTCAGCGTTTTTTTTAACACCCTGAGGTGCGGCATCAGATGTTCGCGTACGGCAATCACCGCAGCAACGTGCATGGCGGTAGGAAAAACGTCGTTCGAACTTTGGCTTTTGTTGACGTCATCGTTCGGATGCACCTTGCGCTCCATACCCCGCACGCCGCCGAGCAATTCGCTCGCCCGGTTCGCCAGCACCTCGTTCATATTCATATTGCTCTGGGTGCCGGAGCCGGTCTGCCAGATAGCCAGCGGAAATTCATCGGTATGCTTTCCGGCCAGCACCTCGTCCGCCGCGCTGACGATAGCGTTCGCCTTTTCATCAGCAAGCAAATGTAGATCCTGATTCACCTTCGCCGCCGCGCGCTTGGTCAGCGCCAGCGCCGAAATAAGCGCCTCCGGCATTTTCTCCGTCGAGATTCGAAAATGCTCCAGCGAGCGCTGGGTCTGCGCGCCCCAGAGTTTATCTGCCGGGACATCAATCGCCCCCATCGAATCTTTCTCACTGCGATACGTGGTCATTACTTTCTCCTTGAAAATAAAGTGAAGGGATTCACTGACACGGCTCACCGGACATCAATGCGATGACACAAGGCTTAGTATTAAAGATATTCCCATTTTGTTTTGGTTCTTTGTGCCAAAACGGGATGTAACACCAGCGAGGAGAGGTCGAACGGCAGGCGTGAAACTAACACGGCTATAACACAAAATGCCCGTTTACGACGCGACATCGCAAACGGGCATCATCTTACAGAGAACGACTGGCAAGCGCGTCGCGCAGTAAAGCATCCTGCTGCAGGGTATGCCAGGCCTCCTGCACCGCCTCCGGGATATCAACATGAGCAATAAACCCGCGACCGCGCGGCCCGTAGCCGTTCGCATCGTCCTGCAGACGGGGAAGTTCGCCCAGCAGTAATGAGAGGTAGCGACCTACCGGCCAGACGTCCTGCGCCTCGTGGATGAACGCCAGCCCATCATCACCGTTATGCAACACCGGTAAATACCCGGGATAGCTCATCCAGTGCGGCGCATTTTCCGTGCCTTCCCAGACGCGAGCAAAGGTCGCCATCGTGCGACGCTGCATGGTCGGGTCCTGTACCACAATACCGTTGCGCACGGTTATCCCCTGCGCTTCAAGCATATCGCGTGTAAAGCGGGCGTTCTCTCCGCAGTTAGTGGACTTATCCTCCACGAGAATACGCTCGCGGGGAATGTTCCAGAACTGGTGAGCGATATCCGCAAGAATGTCGGCTTCCGCCCGCCCGGTGGTTTGCAGAACGCGATAACGCGGATGGCGGGCCACCGCGGCATACAAAAAGGGAGTGGAATGACCGATACCGCCGCTTATCAGCAGCGTACGGTTCTCAGCGCTCAGGCGGCAAGCGGCATCGATGGTCGGGATAACGGCGTTACCGGCCAGCACCACGCAGTCGGCGTCAACCGCCAGCGGCGGCGAAGCAAAATCATTCTGCGCCAGCCATTCGCCAATGCGGTTTGCGGCGTTCAGCGTTGTTTCAGCCAGATGTGGAAAGGTCATCGATAAACACTCCTTGAATTCGTCAGCCATAGCGCAGCGTAACATTGGCGCGCATGTATCGCACCCGCTTACGCCGTAATCCGGATTAATTGTACCCTGTCGCTACCCGTGATGGCAGGTGACATCGTCACTTACTCTCGAGCAATACCTGCTATCCTGATGTGCTGAACGCTCAGCATACGCTATTCTCAACCCAGCCAGGACAACAGTGAGGTATCTACCGTTATGCAGAATATCTGGAGTAAAGTTGATAATTATCTGATTGATACGCTGATCCCCCAAGACGCGGTGCTAGAGGCTGTACTGGAAAACAACCAGCGTGCCGGACTGCCTGCCATCGACGTAGCGGCCAACCAAGGTCAGCTACTGGCGCTCCTGGTCCGTATTGCGGGGGCCGAGCGTATTCTGGAGATCGGTACGCTCGGTGGATACAGTACCATCTGGATGGCGCGCGAGCTACCGGCAAACGGTAAGCTTATCACCCTGGAATACGATGAGCGTCATGCCAGAGTTGCCCGACAGAATCTGCAGCTCGCAGGGGTAGACGATCGGGTCGACGTGATAGAAGGTCCGGCGCTCGCCTCACTCTCCGCGCTTGGGGATATTGCCCCTTTCGACCTTATTTTTATCGACGCCGACAAGCCGAATAACCCCCACTATCTGCGGTGGGCGCTCCACTACTCCCGCCCCGGTACGCTTATTATCGGCGACAACGTGGTGCGTGAAGGTAAGGTCACCGAACCTGACTGTGATGACGATCGGGTTCAGGGCGTACGGGAATTTATAGCGCTGATGGGGAATAATCCGCGGCTAACGGTAACGGCGCTGCAAACGGTCGGAATGAAGGGCTGGGATGGTTTTACGCTGGCGCGGGTAAACGCCTGAGAACATTCAGCCGCCCACTGAACGCGGGCGGCTGGCTGCGCGGATTAACGCATCACGCGATCGTCAACGTAGTTGCGCTTGTCCGGTGCGGGCGGGAAATACTGATAGAGCCAGGTTTCGCTGATGGCATCCCCCTGGCAGCGCAGGAACATGCGCATCTCTACCGGATCGGTCGATTCAGAGGTCGGGTACCAGTCGAAGAGAATACGATAGCCGTCAAACGGCTCCACGTAGAGGATCTCAATCTGCTTCGCTTCTCCGCTGGAGAGCGTGATAACCGGCTCAATGCCTTTTGGCGCCGCAGCTTTCAGGTCGCCGCCGACAAAATCCACCGCAAAACGGCGCGCCCATTTCGCCGGGTAGTGTTCTCCCGGCGCCCAGCCTTCCGGGAAACCGCCCATTCCGGTGCGGGTCGCCATTACGCGCGCCAGCGGCGAGCGAACCGGCGGCTGCGCGCTCCAGTAAAGACGATATTTGAAGTCCAGCGCATCACCGGCCTTCACCGCTTTTTTCGGTTGCCAGAAACAGACGACGTTATCGAGCGTTTCGCCGGTGGTCGGGATCTCCATCAGGCCCACCGATCCTTCGCCCCACTGGTTACGCGGCTCAACCCACAGGCTCGGGCGTTTGTTGTACCACCCCATGATGTCCTGATAGTGGGTAAAATCGCGATCCAGCTGCAGCAGGCCGAACCCGCGCGGGTTCTTATCCTGGTAAGCGTTAAACTGCAGCTTCTGTGGGTTATTCAGCGGCCGGCAGATCCACTCGCCGTTGCCGCGCCACATCGCCAGACGATCGGAGTCGTGAATTTGCGGATGAATGGTGTCGCACATGCGGCGTTCGTTATTGCCGCAGCTGAACATACTGGTCATCGGCGCGATACCCAGCTGTTTAATGTCCTTACGCGCATAGATGTGGTTTTCAACATCCATGATCACCTGCGTCTGCTGGCAGTTGATGACGAATTTGTACGCCCCGGTGACGCTCGGACTGTCGAGCAGCGCATACACGGTAAAGACCGTGGCGTCGGCTTTCGCCGTCTCAAACCAGAATGCGGTGAAATCCGGGAACTCTTCCGGCGTGTCGGTGAAGGTGTCTATCGCCAGGCCCCGGGCGGACAGGCCGTACTGGTAAGTATCGTCAACCGCGCGGAAGTAGCTGGCGCCAAGGAACGAGACGATGTCGCGGCGGGCAAGCTCGGGCGCTTTAAAGGCGCGGAACCCGGCAAAGCCGAGGTCGCTCTGCCCTTCGAGCTGCGCGGTATCCACGCCCGCGTCGTTATACTTGAACAGCTCAGGACGGAAATTAATTTCACGCGCCTGCTGCGTTTTCGCGTCCAGCGAGAACATCCGCACCCGGCGGCGGAAGCCCATCCCGACATGGAAAAACTGAATATCAAGCTGACGGTTATCAATGTTGTTCCACAGCGAGTGCGCCGCATCGTACTGAATGCTGTTGTAGGCCTGCGGCGTCAGGTTTGCCAGCGTCGGCGGCAGCGCTTTCGGCGCACCGCCCCACGGCTGGCGGGCAAGATCGTGCGCCATGGACTGCAGCACGGAATAGTCAAACCGCCGGGTCTGGCCATCGGCGATATTCGAGTCATCCGCCAGCGCCGCCTGGGAAAAGAGAGAGGCCACACCGGATGTACCGCACACCGCGGCAACAGCCATTGAGGATTTTAAAAAGTGTCTGCGGTTCATGCCTGAAAGAGCATCCTTCTTTGGGGAAACGGTAACAACGCAATGTCGTCGTCAAGAGCGCCCACTCTAGACAAAAATGATTGATAATCCAATTGTTGACCGTTGAAAATACGTCCAAAGCTGGAAAAAATTTCTGTATCAGCGCAGGAAAACAGCAGGTGTAAAGATACGTATAAAAAAGCCCTGGCGTGACATCACAGACCAGGGCGAAAGAACGCGAGGCGATTATTTTACGCTGACGTTGATACCCGGGAAGTATTTCGCCGCCAGCTTATCGATAGTCCCGTCAGCCCGAACCTTATCAATGGCCGCATCAAGCTGTTTTTGGGTGGCGTCATCGCCTTTGCGCAGACCAAAACCGATACCGCTGCCAAGAATCGTGTCATCCGCTACCGGTTTGCCGATAAAGCCGAACCCTTTCCCCTGCGGTTTGCTGAGGAACCCGGCCTGTCCGGCGGCGGACATCACCAGCGAGGCGTCAATGCGGCCGTTGAGCAGGTCGGCCCACGCCAGATTCTGATCTTTATACGAGACCACGGTGACACCCTGTTTCTCCCAGTGCTCTTTGGCGAACGTTTCCTGGATAGAGCCCTGCAGTACGCCAATCGTTTTACCTTTCAGTCCTTCCGGGGTCGCCTCCATCCCGCTACCGGATTTGCCCACCAGCTGCGACGGAATACGATAAATCGGCTGGGTGAAATCAATGCTCTTACGCCGTTGTTCAGTGATGTTCATCGCCGAGTTAATGGCATCGAATTTTTTCGCCACCAGCCCCGGGATCAGCGCATCAAATGAGGTTTCCACCCAACTGCATTTGAGCTGCGCGGCCTGGCAAATCGCGTTGCCTAAATCAATATCAAAACCCTGTAGTTCTCCGGCGGCGTTACGGCTTTCGAACGGCGGATACTCCGCTTCCACGCCAAAACGCAACTCGCCAGCCGCAAAGGATGACAGCGAGCACAGCAGGCCCATGCCCAGAATTAATGCTTTTAGTTTCATGGCTTACATTCCTTAACGTGGTTTCACCCGGCACAAGGCTTCAGCACCTGCCCGTAACGTCGCGTCATCTTTGGCAAAAGACAGGCGAATAAGTTTGTTATCAGTACCATCGGTATAGAACGCTGACAACGGGATCGTGGCGACGCCGTTGTCCACAATCAGCCGTTTCACCATCTCGCTGTCGCTCTCCTCGCTGAAATGGCTGTAATCCGCCAGCAGGAAGAATGAACCCTGGCTCGGCAGCAGGCGAAACGGCGATTCAGCAAGCAGCGTCTGTAGCAGATCGCGCTTGCGCTGATAAAACGCACAAAGCGTAAGCCAGGTCTGCGGATCGTTCATGTGCTCAACGAACGCGTGCTGCATAGGCGTATCAGCAGAAAACATCAAAAACTGATGGACCTTGCAGATTTCATCCATCAGCGCCGCGGGTGCGACGCAATAACCGACGCGCCAGCCGGTCACATGGTAGGTTTTGCCAAAGGACGAGATAATCACGCTGCGCTCGGCAAGCTGCGGGTGCGTCGCCATTCCGTGATGCGACTGTCCGTCGAAGACCACATGCTCGTACACCTCATCAGACAGAATGACGATATCAGTATTGCGGGTCACCTGCGCCAGCTGCTGTAAATCCTCAGCGCTGAATACCTTGCCGCTCGGGTTATGCGGCGTGTTGACGATGATCATCCGGGTACGCGGCGTGATGGTGGCGCGCACTTCATCCCAGTTGACCGTAAAATCGGGCACCGTCAGCTTAATGGCGACCGGGGTAGCCCCCTGTAGCCGGACGACAGGCGCATAGCTGTCGAACGACGGCTCAAAATAAATAACCTCATCGCCCGGATGCACCAGGCCGCTAATGGCCGAGTAGATCCCTTCACTGGCGCTGGCGGTGACCAGCACTTCGCTCTCTTCGTCATAGCAGGTACCGTAGAGCCCGGCAATTTTCTGCGCGATACGCGTCTTCAGCGCCTGTAATCCGGTCATCGGCGCATACTGGTTATGCCCTTCACTCATTGCCCGCGTTACGCCCGCGACCAGCTTTGGATCGCAGGCAAAATTGGGTGCTCCCTGAGAAAGATTGATAGCGTTATGCTGGGCTGAAAGTTGCCCAATCACGGTAAAAATAGTGGTGCCCACATCGGGCAGTTTTGAACGGGTTTTCACCACGGAACGCAGAGTCATTGTCAGGCCCCCTCAAGAAATATGCATAAGTATTCAAACCAATGCCATGAGAGCAGACAATCGAATTGTTGTCATAATAGCCATGAGAAAAAAACATGGCTCAGGCGCATGCAGTTACAGCCCGAGCTTTTGCAGCGCTTTGCGGTAGAGATAGAAATCCAGATGCACCAGCCAGGCGGCGAGCCCCAGCGTCAGCAGCGACGGCAGGCGAGTAAGAAAATCGGCGATAAACTCAAACGAACCGCGCTCAAAAACGCCGACCACCGCCAGCCAGAAGGGATGCGGGATACTGTTGACGAATATCACCGTCAGCAACGCATACCAGCACAGGAGCTGGATTGTCGATGAAAGTAGAATGATGCTGATGCGCACTACGTCGTCCTGATTAATCTTCAGAGTGACGTACATTACCATGCAGGGTGTGACGCTTATGTGTAACTCTGTATCAGTTGTTTACAGCAGCGCGCTGTCTCGTTTACTTTCAGGTAACGAAACTGTCATGTCATAATAGCCATGAGCCAACTGCATAGCTGGAGTCACGATGCCACGTAGCACATTGCCGCTCAGTGCGGTGGAAACCTTCCTCGTTACCGCCCGTCACCTGAACCTGACGCACGCCGCCCGCGAGTTGTGTCTGACCCAGGGCGCCGTCAGTCGTAAGATTGCAACGCTGGAGGTCTGGTTTGGTTTTCCGCTGTTTGAGCGGCTTGCGCGCGGACTGCGCTTGTCGCCGCAGGGCAGCGCCCTCTACCCTGAGCTGTTGAGCGCATTTGGACATCTGCTGAGCGTCGCGGATAAAGCGCGCCAGCAACAGACGGGGGTGCGGCTAAAAGCGCCGACCTGCGCCATGCGCTGGCTGGTGCCGCGGCTGGTCGCCATCGAACGGCGTTTCCCCGAACTACAGATAGCCCTCACTACCACGACCGAGCACTCGGTGAATTTCAAAACCGAGCCCTACGACGCCGCTATCATCTTCGGCACGCACATGAACGCAGGAGACTTGCTGTTTGAAGAGGCGTTGACACCGGTCTTAAGCCCGTCGCTTGCGGGAGATAAACAGTTCCACGGTATGACCTTCCTGCACCCGACCCGCGACAAAACCGACTGGACGCTGTGGCTGGCGCAACTGCCGGAGCCACTGCCGTCGG
>NZ_JAFAGS010000141.1 GCF_019237635.1 Pluralibacter sp. | reverse complement strand
AGGCCTGATAAAGATTGGCTTCGTTAATATATTGTTCTCATCGTTACCGGCCGGTACCCACACGGAGTTGGTGATAGTCGCCTTTTTCTCCTTCTTCATTTTTGTCAGCATCATGATATTAGGCAGCTCATCAACCTTTAATGCGTTTGCCCCCTTCGCGGCTGAAATGGCCAAAACCGGCGGCGTCTCGGCCACAAAGGTATTACTTTCCATGTACTATTCTGCGGGTTTTGGCCGGGCATTTTCACCGATTGCAGGCTTTATTATTGCCGTTGCCGGTTTGGTTGGTCTGAAACCTTATGACTTAATCAAACGCAATGCCGTACAGCTTGCCTGCGGTTATGCGCTCACCTTAACCATAAATTATTTTATTGCTTAACATACCTGGGGGTTCGCTGGCGGAATAACGACAGTGAGCTCCCTGTTCGTCACGTGGTTTTTGACCCACCTGGAGGAGGCTATTTTGCATGCACATCTTCAGCGATAGGTAAGCGTAAATGTTGCTGTGCCATCGGCTTTACCCGCCGTAATTCTTGACCCCGTCTGGTAATATCGAGCCTGAAGTCTGACCGCCTCGGCACCACCTGACTCAGAGGTGTCATACTCAATTTCTCGCCCGAATACGACGGGCGTCCCCCCGATACCAGGTCTTCCGCCACCAGAACGATACCAGAGCTGAATACCTACACCTGTCGCGGCCATATCGCCTTTCTGATTATCCAGCTTCATAACACCAGGCACCCCGGAAACATCAGCCACCGCGTCAATTCGAACGTTTATTCGGGTCCCCTGGAGACAATTAAGCTGGATATCAAAAATGTGCCACGGCGTTACGCCAGAACCGCTAAACTCCGATCTCAAACGTCGTCCCAAAGGGACATACACATCAGGAGAACGTAACGAACATCCTGTAGGAACAATATTCCCCCCACCAGAAACCCGTAATATACTGACGTACATCCCACCTACGCCATAAGCAGTGTAACCGCCCGTCTTCATTGTTCCACCTGAGATTGCTCCCGTTTTCACTAATTCAACCTTCCATTTTGGTCCCACGCCCCAGGTTAACGCACCGGGTCCGTTCATGGTCTGAAAAGGATCGGTTGGCACCCGTATTGCCTGGCCGTTTGCAAGTATCCAATGAATCCGAATCCCGACACCATCAATGTTGGTAGCGGCAACACCATCACCGCGGGTAACCCGACCATTTAAATATTTCACACCCAGCGTATTTCTCCCCGTACAGTTCACATATTTTTCACCATTATGATTTTCACTAACTTCGGTTTCATAAAAAACACTGCCAACGGGTAGGTCAGGCTGAACCGCCAGGCGCTCAGGGAAATTAAGCATCAGAGGACGATTTTGCCAACCATTAACAGGAGAGCAATCAGCATATGCCTTTAGTATTGACATTAAAATAATCATCAGAAATAGCCACAGAAGAAAATAATGACGGAATTGCATTAGCGGCATACCTCACTGAGATGCTGTACTGCTGTCCGAGCAGAGGGGGATAGTTTTAGCGTTACCACACACGAGCGTGTTTTATTCCACGCTACTGTCAAATGCTCTTCAGACTGAAGCCCAGATAAATAAACGAGTCCTTCACTACCTACAATACCTGTTTCCCCCGATGATGCAGTCACAATAGCGCCGAACGGCACCGTTCGTCCTTTGTATAACAGCGACAGTAAAATCCGGGCGCCTACATGTGTGTTATAATTTGCTATCACGATAGCACCCTGCGTTGGAATGACCGCTTTTACCGCCTCAGTGACATCAATATCACTGTCCATTGATTCAACATCGAGGGTAATATTATTCTGCCGATATGGACTTATATAAGGCGCAATAGCATTACCCCAACTATCCGTCATCACCCCAGGATAATCTCGTAATTTTACCCCATTGACTCCCGGCGTCCTGACTATTGCAAACTGATCGGAGAGGGGTTGTGAGAGTGTCACCCCATAGGGATGGATAACAATCCCACCCTTCAGACTATAATTTAACTGTCGGCTATTCCCGCTGTTGCTGTACCCTGCGCCGATTTCCGCATAGCGCCCTTTATAGTCGGCGCTCAAATTTCCACTGGTACCGTCTTCGTGCGAGTAATTTTGCTGTATACTGTAGCTTAAATTCCGGTTATCCAGCACAGTCCCGTTTATTCCCCCTTGTATGCCCATATGCCCTTTACTTGCACTGGTCATACTCATATTTGCCCAACTCCCTGTAGAAAAATATTTCAACGGAAACTGGAAATTTATCGCCAGTTGCCTGTCTTTATCAGCAGAGTCCTCTCGTGACTGGCTTAGACTATAAAGTATGTTGTAACTGAAACCATAAAAACTGCTATTCCATCCACCGCTTAATGTCAGCTCATTCTCTTTTTTATGCCAATAACTTTGTTGGTATGCCGACAGAAAAAAAGAGCCCACATGCCCTATTGGCTGGCTAATATCCAGTTGCAGTCGCTGGCGGCGATGATCGCAACAGCCATTATGGGTTCTGGCATCAATAGCATCCGCAAAGGTATAAAAATTGCTGGTCGAATAGCGATAACCCGCTAACATGACATTCGTTCCGGTCGTTTGTACACTTTTTGAATAGAGTAACCGATAGGAACTTCCTGTCCCTTCTTCCGCTTGAGCCAGTGTTACATCAACAGAGACTGCCCCCAGTGATCCAAACCCTATCCCTACCCCTAACGCCTGGGAATGATAGTCCCTGGCATATTGGGTTCCCCCTAAAATGGTGACGCCATAAGGGAGGCCATACATCGCGGTCATTTGCACAAAGGCGGGTTCATCGGCGTGATGATGATACTTTCCTACCGTAGTCGCGTATTTCAACCGCCCCTCACGCTGCATTAATGGTACCGCTGAGTAAGGCTGGGCAAAAGTATGTTCACTGCCATCCGCTTCCCGAACAGTAATGGTTAAATCCCCTCCAGAAACTACCGGATAAAGGTTGGTCAGCGTAAACGCGCCAGGCGCCACATAGGTTTGTAAAATGGTGTAGCCATTTTGTTTTACCGTCACCTCCGCGTTTGACTGCGCAACACCGCGAATCACCGGAGCGAACCCACGTTGACTATCCGATAACATATTATCGTCAGATGCCAGCTGTATACCCCGGAAAGGCACACCATCAAAAATATCTGCAGTAGTATAGCTATCACCGAATATAAGCTGACTTTTTAAAAAGGCGATATCACGTTGTATAAAACTATTGATCGACTGCCAGGTACTTCCTGACTTATCATTATATTTCCAGGTTGAATAATTACGAAAACGAAATGCCCCTAAATTAACACCACTTTGTAAATTCGCATAATAGCTATTGCTATCAGCATGCTCCCAACCCTGACCGCCACTCACACTATAGTTAAGCAATCCAGCGGTAACCCCCTCATCCCACCTTGAACTATCAATAGCATTTCTGTCCTGGTTATCCGTTGCGGCCTGAGGAATACTAATATTCAATTTCTGTTGATTAAAAATAAACTCTACGGATGCCATAGGTATAATACGCTCAATGCTATCTACAGGCAGATCATTATTCTTTTCAGATAATGACATGAACCTGTCAATATGCACTCCCCAGCGTTTGAGCATCGCGGGTGTAATCTGAGGTTGTAAGCGTCCCTGTTTATCGTTAACAAAACGGATATGTTGCTCGTCACCTTGTATTTTACCATTAATATATACCGTTACTAAATAAACGCCAGGAACACTCTCTTCCCCTCTGATAAAGGATGAAAGATCGATTCCTTGCACTGGACTATCCAGCTCCAGCGCATGGATATTAAACGTTTCTCGTGCATATAAGGAGAAATGGCTCAGTAGCACCAACGTGACCACCAGGTGATATGATATTCTGGCCATAATACTGCATACCTACAATTGATGGTGAACCGCAGGGACGATACCGCCATAATCATTAATTGCCTGCCAACTCACCCGGGAAGCCTTTTCCACCGACAAACTAATATTTCCTTTCGGTGGAATCATGCTGACATCATTATATTCCTTACCATCAACTTTGAATGAATAAAACGATACATAATATGCCCCTGGGTTAGTAATAGTCAGTCGTTTATCTGTATAATCCACCTGCAAATTCTGCCAGCACAGCTCTGGTGTTCCAGCAAGATTGCTCGGGCGATAAAAAAGCTTAATTCTGGATTTAACGACCATCTGCAATGTATTATCCTGTAATGCACTATCATCTATAGCAGGAATAGACTTTACATTTAGCCAAAACAATGACTCACGATCCTGTGGTAGTATTCCGCCAGTAAATACCACTCGAAGCAAATTTTCACCCCCGGGATTTATACGAAAAAGTGGCGGGGTAATAATAAATGCTGATTTCTGCCCAGAGACATCTGGTTCAATCCAGCTTTGAACTAAATAGACACCAGAGGTTTTGTCACTCATCACACTCACTGATACTGTTTTTTTATCTGCAGGATATATAACTCGAGTACCGCCAATAACAACCCCTGCCAGCACTGAAGAGGTAAACAGCACCATAAAGAGCATCACGATGTACTTTTTCAGGTTAACGCTCCGTATGTATTAATGATTACTTATAAACAATCGTAAATTGTGTCGTGGCATTGGCAGTGCCAACAGTCACAACCGCTTTGGTTGAAACATAACGGGCAGTGAAATCAAGAGTATTAGTCCCTGTTGTCAATGGGAATTCACTGGACGAAGAATGTAATGGAATCTCACGGCCTGTTTTATCAGCAATCTGTACCGCGACGCCATCGGCTTTTCCACTCTCATCATCTAATGCCAGTAAATTAGGGTATAACGTGTCACCATTGCCATCAAATACAACCGTTGCCCCAGTAACAGTATCCGGACACGATTTTACAACCAGGCTAAAATGCGCCGCTGATGCTCTTGTACCCACAGTGCCATTCAGTGCACTCTTCGCAACTTTCCCTAATGTTACCGTCTGGTTTTTGGATGAACTATCCACACTGCAAGTTTGGTCCGAAATACTACCGACAAACCTAATAGAACCATCTTCAGCCATAACGCTGCAGGTCACCAAAAATAATAAGCTTAAAGCAATTTTCATATCAAATGACACTCCAGGCATAACATCCCCCTTGATACCTGATTAAAAACCCGTCTTTTTAGAAAAAAAAGATACGACATCTTCTTCATCTACTGATTACAGAAATTATATTGACTAATTTTTATGAGCAGATGTATTTTATTAATTGAAATTTATAGCATTAAGAATTGCCTTACAAGACGCAATTAGTCTACACCCGGACTCACCAATGAATCACAGGCAATACATTAGATTATTTACTATTAACGGTGTGTTTATAAAGGAAAAACAAAACATGGATACTAAAGGAATGTTCAAACAAGATATATTGACAAAATCGATGAGGCCCGAAGAAGATATAGAAAGATTGATTAATTCCGTTGAAAATAAAGGAAAATTCGTTACAATCGCCAAAAGGCGACATATTAATCTGGCACCACGAAATGAACCACATTGTCTGGTTTTACTCAAGGGCAGCATGGCGCTGTGCAGAATCAATGATGGAATAGTCATTAATTCAGAGTGTGCACCATTCATCTTTGGTGCAAACACAAGGCTGGCATATTCGCAGCACATTTATGTTAGAGCAAATGAAACCTCAGAGTTATTCCTCGTCCCGCGAAGTGTATTTTATGATGAAGTGGCCCGACTCAACCTTTGGCAATCATTAGCAACACTTCAGGATTATACCTCCGCAAAGGTGTATGCCCATTGCTTGACCGTCTCACAACTATCTTCTTACGATATTATTCGCACCCATCTTTTGAGACTGATGGAGGAACCTGAAGCGGTGAGAGGCAATATTACCGCAGCAAACTATATTCTGGATCACTCCTTTCTGTCTCGTAGCGGGGTTATGAAAATCCTGGCTCAGCTCAAAAAAGAAGAGTGTGTCCACTTATCACGAGGTGTATTAATTAATATTACTGATTTACCAGAGAAATTAACAATGTTTTATTCAAAACCAAAATCCAAACACGATAATAAGTAAAAACACCGCGCGATAGTGTAGCCGGGCTTGTTAAATCAGCACTTCGCTAATATGGATGCATCACCCGTGTCGCCAAACACCGGTGAACACGCGGTCCCGTGCATCCTTAGTCTTTTGTTTCACAATCCTGTGACATACTATCGGGTAACCACACAGCACGGCTGAAACAAGGAGCGAAGGATGAACACGAAGGGTGCCGGTCTGACCCCTGAACAGGCGCTGGACCAACTGGAAGCGCTGTATAACCAATCGGTCGCCGCGCTGCGCGAAGCCATTGGACGCTATATCAACGACAACACCCTCCCCGATAGTAAAGCCCGCGCAGAAGGGCTTTTTGTTTACCCGGCGCTGTCGGTTTCCTGGGATGGCGAAGCGCACAATGCGCTGAAAACCCGCGCCTGGGGCCGCTTCACGCATTCCGGCTGCTACACCACCACCATCACCCAACCCGCGCTGTTTCGCAGCTATCTGCTGGAGCAACTCACCTCGCTGTACCAGGACTACGGCGCGCATATCGTGGTGGAGCGTTCGCAGCACGAGATCCCCTATCCCTACGTGATTGATGGCTCAACCCTGACGCTTGACCGCTCGATGAGCGCCGGGCTGACCCGCCACTTTCCGACCACCGAACTGTCGCAGATTGGCGATGAGACGGCAGACGGGCTTTTTCACGGAACCGAGTACTACCCGCTGTCGCATTTTGATGCCCGCCGCGTGGATTTTTCTCTGGCGCGCCTTCGCCACTACACCGGCACACCGGTCGAGCATTTCCAGCCGTTCGTACTGTTCACCAACTACACCCGCTATGTCGATGAGTTCGTCCGCTGGGGCTGCAGCCAGATCCTCGACCCCAACAGCCCCTATATCGCGCTCTCCTGCGCTGGCGGCGTGTGGATCACCGCCGACACCGAAGCGCCGGAAACCGCAATTTCCGATCTGGCGTGGAAAAAGCACCAGATGCCTGCCTGGCACCTGATCACCAACGACGGCCAGGGCATTACGCTTATCAATATTGGCGTCGGCCCGGCGAACGCCAAAAATATCTGTGACCACCTGGCGGTGCTGCGCCCGGACGTCTGGCTGATGATCGGCCACTGCGGCGGCCTGCGCGAAAGCCAGACCATTGGCGATTATGTGCTGGCCCACGCCTACCTGCGTGATGACCATGTGCTTGATGCCGTACTGCCGCCGGATATCCCTATCCCGAGCATCGCCGAAGTGCAACGCGCGCTGTACGACGCCACCAAGCAGGTGAGCGGCATGCCGGGCGAAGAGGTCAAACAGCGCCTTCGCACCGGTACTGTCGTCACCACTGACGACCGCAACTGGGAGTTGCGCTACTCCGCCTCCGCCCTGCGCTTCAACCTGAGCCGCGCAGTGGCCATCGACATGGAGAGCGCCACCATCGCCGCCCAGGGCTACCGCTTTCGCGTACCGTACGGCACCCTGCTGTGCGTGTCCGATAAACCGCTGCACGGCGAAATAAAGCTGCCGGGTCAGGCCAACCGTTTTTATGAAGGCGCAATCTCCGAACACCTGCAGATTGGTATCCGGGCGATTGACCTGCTGCGTGCCGAAGGCGACAGGCTGCATTCACGCAAACTGCGTACCTTCAACGAACCTCCGTTCCGTTAAGTTTCAGGAAAAATACATGACCACCTCTACACCGCTTTCTGCTTTACGTAGCCTGCTGCTTGCTGATGGTTTAGACGGCATGATTGTGCCGCGCGCTGACGCCTGGCAGAGTGAATATGCCGCCCCGTACGATGACAAACTGGCCTGGCTCACCGGCTTTACCGGCTCCGCCGGGCTGGCGCTGGTGCTGCGCGAAAAAGCGCTTATCTTTGTCGATGGCCGCTATCAGGTACAGGTGCGCGAAGAAGTGGATCTCAGGGCCTGGGAAATTCATCATCTGCACAATGAACCGCTGGATATCTGGCTCGCGGATAACCTGCCTTCAGGCAGCCGCATCGGTTTTGAGCCGATGCTGATGGTCAACAGCCAGTATGAGGCCCTGAGCGCCACTCACTGCGCACTGGTGCCGATGACCGACGACCCGCTCAACGCCCTGTGGCATAACCGCCCCGCAGCGCCTCAGGGACCGGTTCGCGAAATGCCGCTGGATGTCGCCGGGGAAAGCAGCGCCGGGAAACGCGCGCGCATCGCCGCCTTGCTGGCGAAAAAAGGCGCCGACTATCTGGCGATTACCCAGCCGGACAACATCGCCTGGCTGCTGAATGTGCGCGGTTCGGATATCCCGATGAGCCCAGTGCCGCTCTCCTTCGCCCTGCTAAGCCACACCGGCGAGCTGGAGTGGTTCATCAACAGCCAGAAAACGGCGGGCCTGTCCGATACCCTGCTCTCCACGCTGACGCGGCTGCCGCAGGAGGCGCTGCTCTCGCGCGTCGCCCAACGAGCGCCAGGCAAGCGCATTCTGCTTGATGCCGACAGCGCCCCGGTAGCGTTGCGTTTTGCCACCGAACAGCACGGCGGCAGCATCCTGTGGGCCACTGATCCCATTACCTTTATTAAGGCGAAAAAGAATGATGTCGAGCTGGAGGGATACCGCGACAGCCACCGCAACGACGGTGCGGCGTGGGTGAACTTCCTCGCCTGGCTGGCGCAGGAAGTCCCCGCGCGACTGGCGGCGGACACGCCGCTGACCGAACTGGAAGCGCAGGCAAAACAACTGACCTTCCGCCAGCAACAGGAAAACTTTATTGAGCAGAGCTTCGGCACCATTTCCGCCGCGGCGGGAAATGCGGCGATGTGTCACTATCACAGCAGTGAAGCGACCAATACCGCCATCACCAATGCCAGCTTCTACCTGAACGATTCCGGCGGTCAGTACCATAACGGCACCACCGATGCCACCCGCACGCTGGCCTTCGCCCCGCTCGATCCGAAGCGCCGCCTGCACTACACCGCGGTACTTAAAGGGTTCCTGTCGCTTATCACGCTGCAGTTCCCGAGCGGCACCTGCGGCCATCAGATTGATGCCTTCGCCCGCCGCGCGTTGTGGGAGCTGGGGCTGGATTTTGACCACGGCACCGGACACGGCGTCGGCCATCAGTTGCTTATTCACGAAGCGCCGCAGCGCATCGCCAAAAAGGTGAACCCGTGGCCGCTGGAGGCGGGTAACATCATCACTATTGAGCCGGGGTATTATCTGGGCGGGGAGTACGGCATCCGAATTGAGAACCAGGTGGAGATCGTCGAGTCCGCGCCGGGCTTCTGCCGCTTTGCATCGCTGACGCTGATCCCTATTGATCTCAGCCAGGTGGAAATGCACCTGCTGAGCGAGCAGGAGAAACAGTGGCTCGATGAGTACCACCAGTCGGTGCGCGAGACCCTGTCACCGCGGGTGAACAGCGATGCGCGCCCGTGGCTGTTTGCCGCCACAGCGCCGGTTTGGGGCCGATGAGTTAATGCAGAAAGAAGCCGGGTGGTGCGAACCTACCCGGCTGACTCAATAGCAGGATTACCACATATACTTGATAGCGACAGCTGCTATATTATCGGTTGAGATCTTGGTGTTTTTGGTAAAGGTATTATCATTGAGCAGGTTAACTTTGTAATCCACGTAGGTCTGCATATTTTTGTTAAAGTTGTAGGTGAAACCAAAATCAACAAACTTCACCAGATCCTGGGCGTCGTAAGTATTACCCTTTTTGTCAGTGCCTAAATCATTACCCCGGGTCTGGTTATAGGCCACAAACGGCACCAAACCATTGTCGAAGGTATATCCCGCATAAAGTTCAACGGCCTGAGATTCATTGGCATAACCATAAGCTGTATTGCTCGCTGAACCAAACTTGGTGGCGTTATACGCCTGAGTATACATTGCGGCCAAATAGAGTTTGTTGGCATTATATTTGATTGCGCCAGTGTATCCTTCCGCTCTTTTCCCGTTGCCCATAATGCCAGCGGCATTATTCTGCGTATCAAGCCGATTGGAATTAAAGAATGCCCCTGCGACACTCACCCCAATATCGGTATCGTAACTCAGAGAAGCGCCATAGCCATCACCGTTTTGGTTTAGTACGTTACGACTTGAACCCGCATTCTCTCCCTGATATTGCGCCGCAAACTTCAGACCATCAACCAGGCCAAAGAAATCGGTGGTGCGATAAGTCGCCAGGCCGTTAGCGCGTTTGAACACGAAGTTATCACTGCTATAGGTGGAACCATCGAATTCAGGCTGCATATCCGTATAGGATTCCGCATCATAGAGAATACCTGTATTTCGGCCATAATCGAAGGAGTTGTTCCCGGCAAATCTCAGACCGGCATAAGCATAACGAGTCCAGCTGTTATTGGATGTTGAGCTCTCCGTTTGGTTCCCTTGAACCTGATACTCCCAACGGCCAAAGCCGACTAAGTTATCATTGATTTGCGTCTGGCCTTTGAATCCAAAACGCATATAACTCATGTCGCCGTTTTTATTACTGTCGGATGAAAAATAATGCAGACCATCAACAAAACCATATAAATCTAATTTATTACCATCTTTGTTATAAATTTCTGCCGCCCCTGCAGTGACAGACATCAGTAAGGAAGGCACCAAAAGTGCAATGATTTTTGCTTTCATCGTGAATATCCCTTGCTATTTTTTATGAGTGCTTAATTATAATGGTGGCGATAATATTCAGAATAATAAATCCAATAAACACAGACAGTTTAAAATGCATCAGCCAACCATTCTTATAGTGAGTAAAACTGAGACACCATCACTTCTGATACATATTTTTATGCTGATAATTTTTTAATCGTCTATTGTCTGTTGAAGACATGACGATCGCTGCATCCTCACTCCGCTTTTTCTATGCCGAAAACAGTGAATCGATACATCACCGCACATTTCACCGTAACAAATTACACACAATAAATTTACACCATTTCCCTTTCGCTGTGGCGGACTCACTCCCAGGGCTGCTGGTGCGCTGCATTTTACGTTATTAAAGAAAAGTTTCACGCTGAAACACATTCATATAAAAATGTAACTTTATTACAAATGTAATGATATTGTTATGCAAACAGCAAATAAATCTACTTAAACACCACTATTTAAATTTTTAATGTTGCCGATTTTATTTTTGGGACCATATTTTAATCTTTCCACTTAAATAAGATTATTTTAATAGCCAATCGACTTTATTAAATAAATTAATAGGTGATTTTTCTGCCTAATGCAGAACGGCACAGGAAATAATTCAGTTGCAGTAGCAAGAGAGGGCGAGCGCATTACTCAGCGATAGAAAAGCAAAAAGCCTGCTCGAAAGCAGGCTTTT
>NZ_JAFAGS010000069.1 GCF_019237635.1 Pluralibacter sp. | reverse complement strand
TCGCATCATCTCATCCCACTGATCCTCGGCTTTCGACAGATCGGCACAACCACGTGCCAGTTCGTCCAGTGCACCGTAATTTGCCGATTTATCCACTCGCCAGAATACCGCTTCACCGGCATCGGCAAGCCGGGGGGAAAACTGGTATCCCAGCAGCCAGAAGAGGCCAAAAATAATGTCGCTGGTACCGGCTGTGTCTGTCATGATCTCAACCGGATTCAGCCCTGTCTGCTGCTCCAGAAGGCCTTCCAGCACAAAAATGGAATCTCGTAATGTGCCGGGGACAACGATGCCGTGGAATCCAGAGTACTGATCAGAGACGAAGTTGTACCAGGTGATGCCACGTCCGGAACCAAAATATTTTCTGTTAGGTCCTGAATTGACGGTTTTCACCGGCGTGACAAAGCGCATGCCATCAGCTGAAGCCACTTCGCCACCACCCCAGCGGCCAGCAAGCTCCAGTGTGGACTGAAAATCAACCAGGCGGGCATTGGCGCTGACCAGCGTTTCTGCCCGGAGGTAATTCTGTTTTACCCAGCTAAGCCGGTGGCGCGTCAGCGCCGGTATATTGTGCTTTATCAGCGGTTCCAGCCCGATATTGCAGGCCTCTGCCATCAGGACCGCGCACAGGCTGATGTGCAGATCCTGTGCCCGGGCCCCGGATTCACTGACATGCGTAAACTCACGTGTAAATCCCGTTCTGGCATCTATTTCAAGCAACAGTTCCGTCAAATCTACTGGCGGGAGTAGCAGCCTTACCCGACTGTTGAGACGATGCAACGATGTTGGCTCCTCCAGTTTCTCCAGGCTGCTGATAGTCAGGGAAGGATGTTTACCGTCATGGCAAATATGAACCTCCGCATTTCCTTCAAAGCGGGATGCGACGGTTTTCCAGGTTTCATCTAGCTGGACCGCCAACTGTTGCACGCCTTTATGTCCATCAGTGGGATGTCCCAGCGCCCGGCAAACGGGGACCCGCTGAGCCTGCCATTCTTCCCCCTGCAACAGCTTCTCGCGGGGATTTCCCCAGCGATCGCTGTTTTCGAGCCAGATGTCCCTTCGACGTAGTGCATCCTGAAGGCGCTCCAGCAGACAAAGCGAGTAACCGGCACGCTGTATCCGGCCCTCCGCATCGTATACCAGGCGTTTCCAGGGGCCGGTAATAATATGTTCAGGCGCATTGTCCAGGATGCGCTTTTTCGAGCAGTTCAGTTCGGTCAGATAATGAATGGCGGACAACGTATGTTCTCCGGCTGGCGCTGCCTGGAAATGCAGGTCGCGCAATACCGCCGGAAGAAAGCGCTTTACCCGCCCGTACTGCTCCACCATTTCGTCATGGAAATTGTTGTTCTGAGGCCGGGCCAGCTCATTTACCTTGCAGACGGATTCTGCCAGCCTGCTTTTCGGTATGCTGTTGAATATGGTCTCCCTCAGTTCAGCATCGTCAGCCTGTTCATCCAGCAACAATGAACATGCCCGCGCCAATATTAGCGCAGCACGATCAAGATCTTTAAGCGTCCTGAGCCGTTTTTTCTGCCCCGTTTTCTTCGCCGCACGAGTGATATCCAGTATCAGCATATCGAGCACATCAACGGCCTCATCCAGCGCCGCAGTCTCCTGCGCTTTAACGAATGCTGTGAGTACGGCCAGTTTTCTCTGCTGTGGCATTCGCGCGATATATTTTACCGACGCCATGCCTGCGTAACGGGCCAAATTACGCAGTTGTATAGCAGGCAGACCGGTAAAATTCAGTCGGGAAAATTCCAGGTTTCGCAGCCGGATATACCGCTCCAGCGCTTCGGTAAATGCCGGGCCGCTGACGGTGACCGGTCCCTTTTTCAGTTGCTCCAGCGGTGAAGTACGCTGCCCCTCAGGAATGTCCAGAAGCTCCGTCACGCGGGCGGTCTGCCAGCTGTCCGGCAACGCGGCCAGTTTCTTCCACAGCCGCTGATTTGCCCGTTCGCGTATTTCACTGACGAGACGTACAAGTGTGGTTGCTCCGGGCAGCAGGACCTTATTCTGAAGCAGCCACGCGGTGGCAAAATCAAACATAAGGCCGGGTCGCTCATTACTGAGCCATGCGCGGGTGTACAGCAGGCGCTTCAGGCGGAAAGACCAGGGGAAATCGCCAAATTCATGGTAACCGTAATATTCCTTAATCAGCGCAGTATGCTCTCTGAGGGTGGTAACCCGTTCTGCGTAGCGGGTAAGGACTTCTGGACGGCGAATATTAAGCTGCACCGCGACAAATTGCTGAACACCTGGCAGAACCCGGGTTAAGTCTGTCAGAAAGGTGCCCAGAAAACGGGCGGTGGTGAGCTGAAGCGCAATTCCCAGCCGGTTATGCCTTCCCCGCCGCTGGTTAATGAAGGCAAGATCCCGCTCATCAAGATGAAAATAGCGCGCCAGCTGCACGTCATTGGGTTCTGCAACATAGCGACCATAATTCAGTTCCTGCTCAGTGGTCAGAAAATCGACGGGCATACCGGCCTCCCTGCCTGATGGTCATGAATTAACAATTTCGCAACCGTCCGAAATATTATAAATTCTCGGACACACTAAAATGGTGTTGTCTAGGTGTCTATTAAATCGATTTTTTGTTATAACAGACACCCACTGTCCGATATTTGATTTAGGATACATTTTTATGCGACTTTTTGGTTACGCACGGGTATCAACAAGCCAGCAGTCCCTCGATATTCAGATCAAGGGGCTTAAAGAGGCGGGGGTGAAAGCCAGTCGCATATTTACCGACAAAGCATCCGGCAGTTCTACCGACAGGAAAGGACTGGATCTGCTGCGAATGAAGGTGGAGGAAGGTGACGTCATCCTGGTGAAGAAACTCGACCGGCTTGGCCGCGACACTGCCGATATGATCCAACTGATAAAAGAATTCGACGCTCAGGGAGTCGCGGTCCGATTCATAGACGACGGGATCAGCACCGACGGTGAAATGGGGAAAATGGTTGTGACCATTCTTTCAGCTGTAGCCCAGGCCGAACGCAGGAGGATTCTGGAGCGTACGAACGAAGGACGGCAGGAGGCCAGGCTGAAAGGTATCCGGTTTGGCCGAAAGCGCATCATCGACAGAAATAGTGTACTGGCACTTCATCAGCAGGGAACTGGTGCAACAGATATTGCCCGCCGGCTCAGTATTGCCCGTTCCACTGTTTATAAAATTCTGGAAGATGAGAGCCGGGTTAATCTGAGCAAAATTTGAGGACGAACATGAGTGATGTAAAGGCATTCAACAATTGCATGAGTGTGTTCTGGCGACAGCATGAAGCCGAATTCTCTCGCTTTCTGACATCGAAGACAGGTGATAGCGAAAAAGCAGCAGACCCGGAGAAGACGAAGGTGATTATCGTGACGCTTGCCGAAACGACACCTGTACTGGAAGCCGCTAACCTGCAGCAGGATCTACGCCGAGCTGGCATCGAGCCGTGGGCATGGGTCGTTAATAACAGCCTGGCAGCTGCTCAACCGTCTTCGCCTTTCCTGAAGATCAGGGCGAACCGCGAGCTGCCTCTCATCTCTGATGTGGAAGAGCAGTATGCAAAGCGTATTGCATTAACAGCGCTACAGAGCGAAGAGCCGGTTGGTATTGACCTGCTGGAAGAAATGGCGAAGTAATAATGAAGGGGGCAAATGCCCCCTTCGTCTTTATTTCAGTCTTTTACCTGAATCATCAACGACTTTTTCACCGTCTTCCTTGGTGAAAGCCGCTTTCTGGGCATCTGGAAGGATATCGAGAACAACCTCTGAAGGACGGCAAAGTTTAGTTCCCAGTGGCGTCACTACGATCGGACGGTTGATCAGAATCGGATGCTGTAGCATAAAGTCGATGAGCTGGTCGTCAGTAAATTTATCTTCTGCAAGACCCAGTTCCTCATACGGCTCGACGTTCTTACGCAGCAAAGCCCGGACGGAAATGCCCATATCCGCAATGAGTTTGAGCAGCTCATCGCGTGAAGGTGGAGTCTCAAGGTAAAGAATAACGGTCGGCTCGATACCGCTGTTGCGGATCATCTCCAGCGTATTACGCGACGTGCCGCAGGCTGGGTTGTGATAAATGGTGATGTTGCTCATATCAGTATCTCATTACAAAGTGAAAGAGAGACGTAGCGCCAGCGCGGCCAGCGTTACAAACAGCACAGGCAGAGTCATGACGATCCCGGTGCGGAAATAGTATCCCCATGTGATGGTCATGTTCTTCTGTGAAAGGACATGCAGCCAGAGCAACGTTGCCAGGCTACCAATAGGTGTAATTTTCGGTCCAAGATCGCAGCCAATCACGTTGGCAAAAATCATCGCCTCTTTGATAACGCCTGTTGCAGTGCTGCCATCAATAGAGAGAGCACCAACCAGCACGGTAGGCATATTGTTCATGATGGAAGAGAGGAAAGCCGTCAGGAAGCCAGTACCAAACGTCGCGGCCCAAAGTCCTTTATCTGCCAGCACGTTCAACACACCGGAGAGGTATTCTGTTAGTCCGGCATTACGCAGACCATAGACCACCAGATACATTCCCAGAGAGAATATGACGATCTGCCATGGCGCACCGCGAAGCACTTTGCCAGTGTTAATGGCATGGCCTCGCTTCGCCACCGCAAACAGAATGACAGCCCCTACAGCAGCAATCGCACTGACCGGGATACCCAACGGCTCAAGGACGAAAAAGCCAACCAGAAGAAGGATCAACACTATCCAGCCGGTTCTGAAGGTTGCCAGATCTTTAATCGCTTTTGCCGGTGCTTTCAGGAGAGCCAGGTCGTAAGTTGGCGGAATATCTTTGCGGAAGAACAGATGCAGCATCACCAGCGTGGCGATAATGGCTGCGATATCCACCGGCACCATTACCGACGCATACTCAGTGAAACCCAGCCCAAAGAAGTCTGCAGAAACGATGTTAACCAGGTTGGACACGATAAGCGGCAGACTGGCCGTATCGGCAATAAACCCGGCGGCCATGACAAATGCCAGCGTAGTGCCTTTGCTGAAACCTAATGCAAGCAGCATGGCGATAACAATTGGCGTCAGAATCAATGCCGCACCATCGTTGGCAAACAGTGCCGCCACCGCTGCGCCGAGCAAAACGATATAGGTAAACAGCAAACGCCCGCGACCGTTACCCCAACGTGAAACGTGCAGCGCCGCCCATTCGAAAAAGCCCGATTCATCGAGCAGAAGGCTGATAATAATCACGGCAATAAAGGTCGCCGTCGCATTCCAGACAATATTCCACACTACAGGGATATCACCAAAATGGACTACGCCAGAGATCAGCGCCAGTACCGCGCCCAGCGTCGCACTCCAGCCGATCCCTAATCCCTTCGGTTGCCAGATAACCAAAACGATGGTCAGGACAAAAATAGCGCCTGCCAGTAACATAAATCCTCCAGACAGGACGGCTTTGCCGCCCTGTATATACAAAAAAAATTAAACAACCAGCTCTCTGAGTTTCTCGATGCCAGTGGGCTCTGCAGCCATTACCGGTACTAACGCTATGCGGCTTGCATGCTGGTTTTTCACAACCTCGATTTGAGGACGCTCTTGTAGGGCGCGCTGGCAAAGCAGCGGCGATTGCGTCTGTGCAATCGAAAGGCTGTTATTGATAATCCAGCCCCAGGGATGAATCCCCGCACGTTCAAGATCGGACTGCAGGTTTGCCGCTTCCAGTACAGGTGTGGTTTCAGGCAGAGTGACCAGCAAAACTTTGGTACGTTCCTGGTCCTGAAGCTGCATCATCGGAGTGGTAAAATGACCTTTATCCCCCATCTTCCTGGCAATCTCACGGTGATAAGCCCCGGTAGCATCAAGCAGTAATAGCGTATGCCCGGTAGGTGCCGTATCCATGACCACAAACCGTTTGCCAGCTTCACGAATTACGCGTGAAAACGCCTGGAACACCGCAATCTCTTCTGTGCAAGGAGAACGTAAATCCTCTTCGAGCAGCCGTTTCCCAGCCTCATCCAGATCCCTGCCTTTCGTCTCAAGAACATGCTGACGATAGCGTTCAGTTTCATCGTGAGGGTTGATTCGGCTGACCTGCAGATTTTTGAGGCTGCCATTGAGCGTTGTACTGAGATGTGCAGCAGGATCTGAGGTGGTGAGATGCACATCAAAACCCTTATCCGCCAGACTGACGGCGATAGCCGCAGCCATTGTGGTTTTGCCCACACCACCTTTGCCCATCAGCATAATCAAACCGTGTTCACTGCGGGCGATATCATCAACCAGGACAGACAACGACATATTCTCTGGCTTGTTCTGTGGGCTTTGTTCAGGAAGCGATGTTATCTCAGCGTGTTCGTTGAGCAGGCCTTTCAATGCGGATACACCAACCATGTTCAGCGGCTGCAGGTATAAGTTGTCTGTCGGCAAATCAGATAACCCGGCAGGAAGATTTGCCAGCGCCTCTTGCTCCCGTTGCCATATTGCAGCGGCCAGTGCATCACGTTCTGCTTCGCTCGCAGGCAGGACACCGTTAATGACTAAATACTGATTTTTAAGGCCAATAGCTGATAATTCGTCATGAGTACGAGCGACTTCCTGCAGTGTTGATTTTTGCAATCGCGCGACCAGCACAAGGCGAGTTCGTTCAGGATCGGATAATGCCTCAACCGCATGAGCATATTGCTCGCGTTGTTTTTCCAGCCCAGCCATTGGACCAAGACAGGAAGCACCATCCGGGTTACTTTCGATGAAGCTGCTCCAGGCTCCGGGAAGCTGAAGAAGGCGAATAGTGTGGCCAGTTGGGGCAGTATCAAAAATGATGTGATCAAAGCGGGTCAGCAGAGAAGCGTCAGTCAGTAAGCCAGTAAACTCGTCGAATGCAGCGATCTCTGTCGTACAAGCTCCTGAAAGCTGTTCACTGATGCTGTTAACAACGTCATCAGGCAAAAGACCTTTAATAGGGTCAACGATTCTGGCGCGGTATTGCTGGGCGGCGTCCTGCGGGTCAATCTCCAGAGCCGAAAGACCAGACACAGCAGTCACGGGCTGGATAGTGTTACCGATAGTCTGATCGAATACCTGACCGACATTGGAAGCCGGGTCGGTACTGACAAGCAGAACACGCTTTCCCAGTTCAGCCAGACGTATAGCCGTTGCGCAGGAAATCGAAGTTTTGCCTACACCTCCCTTACCGGTGAAAAACAGGTAAGACGGGATATTCTCTAAGAATTTCATATGTCCTCCTGACATACTCAACAACAGGAAGTTTTACCACCACAGCAACTGGTGGAAGCTAAACCCACCTTTTCCAGCGGTATACCAAACCAGCGAGCCAGTTCAGCGCGTTTTGGGTATCGCCCGGCCATCACCGTTTCACCATCAAGCAACAGCAGCGGAAGCCCTTCAGCTCCAGAAGCCTCAAGGAATGCTTTCGCTTTTTCGTTCTCAACGAAGCTCATAGGCTGCTGCGCCAGGTTATAACGTTCGATCTGAACCCCACGCCCTTTCAGCCATTGCACATCAGCAGAAAAATTGACCAAAACCTGATCGACATCTGAACCACAAACGCCGGTACTGCAGCACATCGCCGGATCAAACACCGTTAACATTTTCATCTTTAACACCTCATATTCGTAAAAACATATATGTACAGGCAAAATTTTTAGATACAAACAGCCTTACCGCTGCCAGAGCAGTTGGCCGATGCCAGCTTACGGGCGATGGCCTGTACGTCGTCCTGTTGACTTAACCAGGCCTGCTCAATCACCAGGGCAGCCCAGGAAGGAATATGCGGGGATAAGCGATAATGAACCCATTTCCCCTGCTTGCGATCCAGCAACAGGCCACTTTCCCGAAGCATCGCCAGATGGCGGGAGGTCTTGGGTTGTGATTGTTCCAGCGCTGTGCAGAGATCGCATACGCACAGCTCCCCCATCTCCCTGAGCAGTAGCACGATACCCAGGCGGGTTTCATCAGATAGTATTTTGAAAAGTTGTAGGGATGCAATTTCTGGCATTATGTACTCCTGCTATGAATGGGTATTGTCTCTCCACCAAAACAAGAAGTCAAAATCATATGTGTTTTCTCGCATGTGAGTGCAGGTGTCACTATGCGGTTGAAAAACGACCTGATGTGCGATCGTTACGTTAGTTGGGTAGGTAAAAAAGTCATTTGAGGCTAAAACATTGCTTAGTGCGGGCTTTCAGTTCATAGAGAAGAATGAATAATATCAATTATAACAATTGGTTATTTCCTTAGCGTACGTTTTCGTTCCATTGGCCCTCAGACCCCTGTTACTACAAAATCATCCTGGAGAACGTGAAGGTGACGAGCGTGATTACCTCGATCCCAAACACAAAACTCTCCAGCTCGCAGATTAACCACGTCGAAAATGTCAGTCTGAACTACGAGAAAATCACCTGGCACTACATGGACGGGAACGTGCAGTACGCCGATGCTTGGAATGAGCGTAAAACGGCTTAAAAAAATGCGCCCTTAGCGGCGCACTTTTCTGATAATCCACATTGAGAGCAGATACCCCACCACGGCGAACGCCAAAGAGCTAACCACCCAGGTCAGCACCCACAGGTCGTCGAAATTCTCCTGGCTTGAGTATCCATGTACCCATTGAGCGAAGCGCTCAGAGGTGTACAGGCTAATGAACTTCTCAGGCGAGATGATTCGTAAGCCGATATAGAGCAGCCCGAGAAACCAGCCGATTTTTACCAGCCAGCGGGCCAGCGTCATGGTCAGCCTACTTGCAGAGGTTGTAGCCATTGTTGACCACCTCGATCATGCCGTATGCCTTCAAATCCTTCATGCAGGGCACATCGATAAGCGTGGTGGCCAGCAGCGCGTTACGCAGAGTGCGAAACTCAGCATTGCTCACCAGGGTTATGCAGCCGTCTGACAGCACACCCGGGTGCAGGCGGAAATGTTCGCGCTTCACACCTTCAATCCAGAGCGCATCGTCGATATTCCAGTCGTTCGGGTACAGCGCAAACCATTCATCACGGCTGAACTCTGCGCCACTGTGCCACTTGTTGTACGTGTCTTTGACGTAAGCAATGCCCTTTGAGATTGAACCGCCACCGCCACGGCTCACAATCCAGTAACGTCCTTCAGGGAGCGGACCGTCACCGGCTTTTTTCCCGGAATACTTGCCGCAGCCGCCCCGGTTTTTATACGCCCCGTTGCCGGAGAACGCCATAAACGTACCCACACCGGCAAAAGAAAGCGGCGCGACGTCGGCACCGTTCAGTAACATTTTTCCATTTAACGGCATACATTAATCCCTCTTGATTTTGTGGGTTAAGTGTACAGCGCAGATGCTTGTTTTTTGAAAGGTATTTCGTAATTGATTATTAACGCAGCAGATGTTTGCAGGGAAATGGAGCAGAGATATGAGGCACTTTTTTTTAAATTTGAAGCAATACTTCCCCCGGTATAGTGGATGTCCACTTTACCGGGTGATTCACAGTTTCGGGTTCCGCTTCAGGATATTCAGGACGTAATCGTCATTCTCCTTTTCAACGGAATACTCCAGAAAGCCAATATCTTTCAACTGCTGCAGTGCTTTCTTCACGATGGCGTTCTGATTACCGAGGTGAGAGGACAGCTGGAGCCGCTCGCGCAGCCTGTCAAAGCCAATTCTGTAGAATGTGCTGGGGAGTTCAGCCAGATAAAGATACAGCGCCTGGGCGGATTCTTTACGTGACAGTTTTTGGAGTGATCGCAGGTACAGCCTGGTTTTGCCATCCACCCGGTACAGTGTATTAAGTTTGGTGTTGGGATGGATGATGACCTTGCCCATAGCGCTGTTGTAATACGTGCTCTCAACCAGGTGCAGGTTGATAGTTATATGATCGTCTGTACCGGGTATCTTTTTAACACAGTTGATGTGTGTTCGAGATATACGGGTTAAGGAGTTATCAAAGCGTGCTTTCAGCTGCCGGTCTATGCGTTTGCTATCGATGCCACAGTATTTGGCGAACTCCGGGAAGTTCAGCTCCAGCTGGCCTTCCTCGTTGAGCTTTTTGTTAGATAACGCATACACAATGCCAACCCAGACTTTAAAGTCCGTATCCATATCAAGCCGCGGGCCGTAAATCTGGATCTGATCGTAGCCCTCACCCTCTATAATGGATAATCGGGACAGGGCCTCCGTGGCGTCAACGCAGTGGCTTTTCCGGCCACCCTTCTCAGTGGATTTCAACGTCGGTACAAACACACCTAGTCGCAGAAGAACCTTTGGCTGAATGGTCTGACGAAGAGTCGGTATCAGGTGGATAACCTCACCGCTTTCCTTGTGCTGCTCTTCAATAAATAATGCTAACTCATTATTATTATTGGACATATTCACCAAGCGAGGTTTGTGGACAGTATAAGGATCCTACCCTGTACAATGGATCATATCCACCCGGTATAGTGTATTTGTCACCCGGTACAGTGGAGCGCTAACCCTCTACAATGTATTTTCTACCCGTTACAGTGTATCTGGCATCCCTGAAAGCACCGTGATTAAAGGGCTGAGCGGATCCTTATTCTTTGTTGATCTGTTACTTAGCCCTGTATTGAGCTTTATTATTGATCTATCCGGTGGATAACTTGAAAAAGTACAGTGGAGCCAGAAAGGTTACTCAGAAGGTTTCCAGTATCTGCAGGGCATAGCAGGTATTCAGCCCCGTCATATTGGTGTTCAGCGACTTCATCATTCTCGCGCTGGCAAGTTTGATGTTGTCAGATAATGGGCCCTGATACCCTTTTGTCGTGACGATGGTCAGGCTGTCTGGTCTTCGCAGAGCCTGACGAGCTGAACATAAATCTTCTTCAGCGGCACGGAGATACACCGGGGAAGCGGCTATTACAAACCGGTCATCAGGTCTCGCTTGCATCAGTGCTGTCAGCGAAGAATTCCGCCGTTCCGTTAGTGGCCGTGTAGTGAGTTGCTGCCACATAGCACGATGGCAGAACTTCATCGCGGAGAACGTAGCTTCATAAGGCACAACGGGATCTGAAGCGTGCAGCAAACCCAGTCCGGCAGAAATAACCCACAATTCCGCCCCCGTGCGTGACGCAGCTGCAGCTGCCCGGCTCCAGTGTTGACCGGTATAAAGCTCGCCGGCAGTTATGGCCGTCTGATTACAGCTGGACTGAGCCAGGACCTTTCGCCATGCCTCGAAGGCTGAACCCGCATCCTCTGCTACCGGAAACACCCTGCTGCCGGCAGCCGCGGTTTTCCGTTTGGTACAGGTGACGATCAGGTGCAGGCCCTTAGCGTTTGTCATAGCCGCTCACCCGGAATACTGCCTTCAGGCTGCTGTCGGAGAACGATGTGGTAAACCCGGGCATCCCAGATCGCCAGGGACGGGCTGTTATCACAACGCAGGAACATCCCATTTTCTTTAGTGTCCACGGCAAATCCACCGGGATTGCCACACAGTTTCTGAAAGGCTGGCATCAGCTCGATGATACCAGCAGATGTTTCATTGCCGTCAGTAATGAACTCCCGGGCCAGCCACGTAGGATAGCGATCGGCATTGACCCAAGTAAGCCATTCTGCAGTACCGCTCATCATGACCAGAAAACTGAGAGCCAGCGCGGCGCGAATGCCCCACCGCATGGGAAATACTGGCTTCATGATTCCTCCTTGTTCCCGGTCTCTGCCGGCGCGTCACTTTCGTTGATCTGTATCCGGATATCCAGGCCCGCGTCGTGGCAGGCCTGTAGCCACTCTGCAACCTGTAGGGGATCGCCATTCAGCCGTGTCACCTGACCACCCTCGTCCCGCAGCTGCAGGCAGGTGGTGCCGTCGAGTCGTATCACATAGTCAGCCCGGTTAACGGTGTACCAGCGGTTATGCAGCCAGACTGGACGGCGTTCTGCTGCCGGTGCCTGACGGCTCAGCGGCAATACGCAGATTTGAGCCTTGCGCTGTTCGGCCAGTACGCGTTCCTGTTCATCTGCCAGCAATGGGGCAGCCATCTCACGTCCGGCAGCAGTAAGCTCAACCGCCAGCTGCAGATTTGGCGCCCGGAGGGTACGCAGCAGGCCAGTGTCCTCCATACGACGGCAGGAGGCGCGCAGGTTCGGCCCGTACACCGGGGCATCGCCGCCCTGCTCCAGCAGCCGCTCAATATCCCGTGTCGCCACTGGCCCCGGACGTTTCGCATCGAGAGCAGCCAGCACAATCAGCACTCTCCGCTGCAGTGGTGATGGTCGGCGTGTACCTGTGTTCTTCATGGTCTTTTACTCTTTATAGACAAGAGCTGCCAGACGCTCCGAGTCGGCATTAACGCGATCTTCGTGTTCTTTTCCGGAACCACCGCTTATCGCAAGATTGCGCCAAAATCCCAGAATGGCGGAAGCCCTGCCTAATTCCTTCAAATAGACGGCACCATCCGGATTAAGCCAGCATTTCTTAATTTCGTCTTCCGCAGTTCGGGTTAGCTGCTCATAGCTGAGTGAAAAATTCAGTTCCTGATCCATCCGCATGCTCCATCTGATAAGTGTTAGGTTAAGCAAAAATCATACTTAAACTGATTAAAGTATTATTAGATAAATATCATACCATATATGATTATATTCAAATATAAATATAATCATATTACCAACGGGTTTCCCGCCGCGCAGATCTGAAAAGATGCTTAACCGGATTTCTTGCACCGAGTTAAAGGAAGGTTTTACATTCATGTAAATAATGCCGTTTCGCTTCCTCCAGCTTGGTAAAGGAAACCTGAATGTACTTTTATGTGGATGAAACCGGTCAAACCGGTAAGAACCTTTTTGACCGCACCCAGCCTGTGCTTTCCTACGGCGTGCTGTCTTCTCCGGATGATCTGGATAAGGTTGCCGAAGTACCGCTTGCTGTTTTGCGTAAGAAACTGGGAGTACAGCGCCTGCACGCCGCAGAACTGGGCATGCACCGCCTTGATGAGGTGGTCGATACGCTGCTTGTTCTACAGAAGAAGCACCGGATACGATTTGATGTCTGGCAGGTGGTTAAACGGGACCACGCCATTATTTCATTCTTCGACCAGGTGTTTGACCAGGGCCTGAATCCGGTAGTGCCCTGGAGTGCCTACTGGACTCCCCTGCGCTATCCGCTGCTGCTGAATCTGGCAAACCTGTTTGATGATGAACTGGCTGAAAAAGCGTGGCTTGCCCGTCACGAAGCACATGATGAACGTTCCTCATCCCTGTTCTTTGAAGTCTGCAGCGAGCTGCTTGCGCGTGTGCATACCCTGGGCGACCCCCGTTCTGTTGAACTCATTACCGATGCGTTGTCCTGGGCGATGACTCACTTTAACGAGCTGGGATATAACTGCAAAACCGGCAAAGAAAAGTTGCAGATCATGCCCAACATGATCGGATTCCAGCATGTTTTGCACGGTATCTGCATACGGCTGGGATCGCCGAATAAGAGAGCCGACATCATTGTGGACCAGCAGTCGCAATTCAATACCACCCAGCGGGAGCTGAGCCAGTTCTATTACCAGATCCGTGAACAGCCGTGGGTACTCGGCCCCGGTTTACCGGTCATGGATCTGAAGAACATGCCGGCTGAACCGCTGGTCTTCCAGTCCGGCACAAAGAGCGCAGGGCTGGAGCTGGTTGACATTTATCTCTGGATCTTCAAACGCTTTATGGAAGGGAAAGAGCTGACCAGGCCACTTGCCCGACTGATTTACACTAATCAGAATACCGCCCGTACAGACAGTGTCTCCCTCCAGTCGGTGGCTAAACGTTTTAAGGAGTTTTTTGAAAAGTTGCCGGAGCCAACGGCCGAAATGATGCAAAAGGCGAGTGTATACCGGGACCGGGAAGAGGCGCGACGGCTGGCGCATCGGGTGCAAAGTCTGCCGCAATCCTGATCAGGAGGATTGTTCACGCGCGAAAACGGAAAACGCCACAGGCCGTTAATCTTCAGACGGGATTTCCCGGATGCTCTTCAAATCAAGACGGTTTGCACTCCAGACGCCGCTTGCAACTGCAGCGCCGGTGGACTTTCTGAAGCGCAAGCCGCATTCACTGACCCACCAGGTTCCGGTTTCCCGCAGCCTGACTTCGCGGGGCTGGTAGCATTCTGTAATGGTCCCGGTGTGCGTCATTTTCTTCTGCTTTTTCTTTTCAGGGGCATGACCGATGTTATCTGACGGGCCGTTCAGCGTCCAGCCACGGTACTCCTTCAGGATTTCCATGGAAACAAGCTGCGGCGGGCTGCACGGTTGCCCCGTCGCAGGCAGCAGACTGTCCGCCGTGGTTTTCAGCCAGTCATACAGTTTCCAGGCCTGATCCGGAATGCCGGCGAACGTCAGTTCACGCGTGCTGAGAGTCCCGCCCTGGCCCCGGACCATCTGCATAAATGCCGCGATCTGCCCGCCGGACTCAACGGGCTCCGCCACAACCCAGTCGTCATAGCCGTCAAACTGATCGAGGGTCAGGTCGATGTAGTCCCCGTTGAGGGCGACAATGACGTGGCCGTAGTCTTGAGCATTAACCCTCCAGTCCATCCCTATGACGTAAGGAAACAGCTTCTCGTCGTGTTCCATCAGGTACCTGACCAGCGTCTGGCTGGCCAGCTCGCAGCAGCCGCGCGGAAATGCCTTCAAATCGTTACGCCATGTGGAAAGCACGGGCTCACCGGCCGCGAGCTCCAGCGCCCGGCGGAAGGCCTTCACCCATGCCCGGGTGTCCGCTGTCATTTCTTCACCTTGCTGTCTGCCCGGGCCAGGGTCAGCAGCTCCTGCTGCAGGGTCTTTTCGCTGTCCCGCAGGGTTTTCAGGTCCTGCCGGCTCTCTTCCAGCTGTGCGGTCAGGTGTTCATTCCGGGTCTGCTGGCGCACCACCTCCTCGCGCAGCGAAATCATCCGCTCATTGAGCCCCAGCTCCTGTTTGAGCAGACGATCGCGCTCGGCCTGCACCTCGCGCAGCACCGCCAGCTCACTTTCCAGGGTGGCCACTTTCGCCAGGGCCTCATCGCGCTCCCGGTCGGCCTGTTCAGTGTCGGCATCGGCCTGCTCACGCGCGGCCAGGGTGTCAGCATCAGCCTGCCTGACCGCCGCCTGCCACAATAGCCCCAGCTGGCCGGTCAGCAGCTGCGTGAGCTCCGCCGGCAGCGCCGGGGTCTGTTCACTGGCCAGCGCGCGCTGACGGGCACGGAAGTCCCGCATTACCGGGGAGATGTGGGAGAGCGAGCCGCCGCCGAGGTGCTGGCGGACCTGTTCGTTGGTCGGGTTGGGGGTGCCGGCGGCGATGAGGGCCGCTGCGGCGTCTTCAATACGGCGGACGGTGTCCGGGGCGAGTGTGCTCATAAAAAGGGCTCCGATCTTGTCAGGGAATGAGGTTATAGTACTCCCGGTGTAAAAAATACACAATACACAGAATACAAATAATACATACAATACAGTGAATACATACCGTACATACAGTACAGAACATACATGCAGTTTCTCTTCTTTCCCGGTCAGATCCGAAAAGTCCCGGTTCCGGATCTTCTTTCTATGCACCGCCGCCCAGCGGCGCTGAAACACAAGATATGCCACGCTATCAGCTGCGTTTTCTTCTATATGTTGTGTTATCCCCCTGCCCCGTGACCCGGCGCGCAGCGCCGGAAAACCACGATATGATTATTACGTGACCGTGGTACACTTCCGGAAAGTTGTGAATATGCAAGAAACCGGATCACCCTGTAACAGCCGTTCGGTAATTTAGCTGAGTGGTTATATGGCTGCTTATTATCAGATAAGTGATGTTTACGCCGGGTAAAGTCATTCGAGGTGACGGCCTGATGGGTCAGTGGGTGATTGTTACGTGGTGTGATTATTCAGGAGAAAAACAGTGTGTGACTTATGCGATCAGGATGCGAACTATTTTCATACCGCTGAATGTGTCTATGACCATCTGGTCAATGAATATCCTGTGCTCTGGTTACGGGACTCTACCCTAATAGGAGCCAGCTACGTTTGTCGTGAGCTTCATTCGCCCGAAGGAAGAGTTCTGGCTTTCCAGAATGCGCCTCCCATGATGGGATGGCGGCTTCGCCTGCGATACACTGAAACCGTTGATGAAGAGCCGGACCCGCAGCGTCAGGATATTGTTGAGCTGACCTCCCGGGCTGACGCCCTGCAGGCGTTTCTGCCGTTCCGTCAGGCAGCGGTATGATCCTGACTGGCGGGATTTCTTAAAGACTGATTTTCAACTATCTGTTCAGGAGAGTTAACGATGGAAAAGACAGCGCATGCAACGATGATTGGGGTCAACCTCAGAACCGTGACGGTGAAACAGTCGCTGGAAGACTTCGGCGTGAAACGGGGCGAAAACGGGAAACTGATATTTCCCCGGCATTCAGATCCGCGTTTCCCGGTTGGGCGCATTCGCCGCAGCCTGGCCGCTTACGGCTGGCGCGGGGAGCGTCTGAAGCAGGAAGTGGAACGCATTACAACCGGACCGACTCCCCGGGCGCTGGATATTGAGGAGAGAAACGGCAGGGTGATTTACCCGTATGGCTGGGAAAAGAAGGAGCTGACGCGCGAAATGCGCCGCATGTTCCCCCGCCGTTCAGGCCGCCGCGAGTTGATTATGCTCGATGAGCTTCACCTGGCGTTTCATGAACAGTGAAGAGGACTCCATGATGCACCGGACACCCGGAGAAGAAATGATCGAACTGCTGACGTTGTGCCAGCAGCTGCAGTCGGAGAAAGACGGTCTGAAACGTCCTGTTCCGCGTCGGCCTGGCGTGGCCGCAGATGAAGTGATGGACGGCTTTGCACAGCGCATACTGCAGTCCTGTGCCTTTGCTGCCTCCCTTGACCCGCTTCTGGACCTCCAGTCCCGACTGGCCGACGTCGGCCGCCGGCTCGAAGAGCAGGGGCAGTTACAGACTGACGTCGGCGATAACTACGCCCTGGCCGCGCTGACCTGGATGGAGCTCATCACCGGAACGGGAACCGCATTATGACCGTGCCTGCACTCCCGGTCTTTCCTGGCGCCCATCCCGTTGTTATGCCGCAGCAGCTGCCGGTGGCCATTGACTACCCAGCTGCACTGGAACTGCGCCAACTGGCAGCCCTGCATGATGAACTGCCGAAATATCTTCTGGCCCCGGAAGTCAGCGCCCTGCTCCACTACATCCCGGACCTGGAGCGCAAGACTCTGTTTGCAACCTTGTGGAATACGGGGGCTCGTATCAACGAAGCGCTGCCATTAGGTAGAGCGGATTTTTTACTGCAACCGCGTTACTCTTTTGTGCAACTGGCTACGCTGAAACAACAGGAAGAGAAAGCGGCCCGAAGTTCCGGGCGTACGCCAGCCGGGACGGTACCTCACCGTTTAGTCCCCCTGTCCGATCAGCACTACCTCAGCCAGCTGAAAATGATGATAGCCACGCTGAAGATCCCGCTCGAACGGAAAAACAAGCGTACCGGCAGGATGGAAAAGGCGCGGCTATGGACCATCACCGATCGCACTGTGCGAACGTGGCTGGCTGAGGCCGTGGCGGCCGCCGCGGAAGATGGCGTAACCTTCTCTGTACCGATTACGCCACACACCTTCCGCCACAGTTACGCGATGCACATGCTGTACGCCGGTATTCCGCTCAAAGTGCTGCAGGCATTAATGGGCCACAAGTCGATAAGTTCGACAGAGGTGTATACGAAGGTGTTTGCGCTCGATGTCGCTGCACGCCATCGCGTACAGTTCCAGATGCCAGAAACCGAAGCGGTAAGCCTGCTGAAAAGTTTGAATCCTTCTAGCTGAGTTACAACTAAGATCGGCTAGAGGGAATTGTATCTGTAGGATGCTCTAAAGTGTTCGGCCACCAAAGGGTGGCCACGCAGATTTGCATTAAATCATACTTCACATTTCATAATTAATACTTCATAAGTGTGATTTATGATTTCATATTATTTAGGTAGAGATCCAGAGCTTCCCTTACTATGGCGCTTACATTCTTAGGCTCTATACCATTCCGCTTGTTTTTCAGTGCTAGATCTTCAACCTTTAACAACATAGATTCTTGTAGAGAAATTGTAGTTCTGCACTGCTTTTCCTGGACCTCTTTCTCAGGGACTGATTTTACAGGATCACCATAAGGCTTATCAGCCAGGCGCTGCGCCAGTTCGTCTGCCTGTTCTGGTGTTACCGCTGAGCGTGATGAGGCTTGTTGACTTGGCTTCTTAACCATTATCCAAATACCTCTTCCATCAGTTTTTCCATTTCTGTTTTTGCCGCTGCATTGTCAGTTTCCAAAACACCCAGACCACTGCTCATACAGTCACGGTAAACCTTCCTGAAACAAATGACCGACTCTAGGGTTTGAATAGAAGGGAACTCATCGAGATAATCAATGAACTCCTTGCGCTCATTGCCTCTTAACACCGGATTTGTTGTAGCCATGCTTTGAAGACAAAATACCTTCAATTCAGGGTTAAGGTCTCTCATGCTTTCAACCTGCTGTTGTAGCTCAATCAGTGTGTCAAGGTCTGGTTGTGAACATTGGAGGGGGGCGATGATTTGATGAGCTACTACACCACTGGTAATGAACTCTCTGGAGTTGCGGCCTGCCACATCAACGATAACATGCTCATACTTCTCATCCAGCGCTCGAAGCGTTTGGGAGAGATTATCAAATTTCTCAATAAGCGTTATAGCCGGCTTAACTTCCGAGGCCTCACGCTCTGCAAGATGTTTTGCTGCGGTCCGCTGTAAATCGCCGTTAACCAGGCAAACATCTTTTCCCCTGAGAGCAAGCCCTATAGCAAGGTTCACTGCCGTAGTAGTTTTCCCCGAACCACCCTTATTACCACCAATGACTGTTATCATGGTTAATCCTAATTATGAAGTGTGAAGTATGATTATCTGAGATTATATGCAATTGCACGATTATCATACATCATAAATCATAAATAGGAAGTGTGACTTCATACTTCATACTTCATACATCATAAGTATGAAGTGTTATCTATAGCAAGCGTGCTTTAGGGATTTCACTCCAGCGGGTGGTGTAAGCCGGAGAGAGCATCTCCCGCTTCATTTTCCACTCAGGTGCAATACCTCTGCCGGCAAACCATACTTTCCCCAGTCCTGAGTGATTGATCCCATCCAGAACTTTCATTAGTTCGCTGCTACAGGCGCGGGGTTGCACTTCATCGAACAGGTTTAACTGAGAAACGCCAGTAGGGGTGAAGTCGTTTAACATCACTCCTGCTTTGGCATAACGATGGTTGTCCTGCCAGATGCGGTCTAATGACCTGATGGCGGCGGCAATGACATCGCGAGTATCCTGGGTTGGTACCAATAGTTGTTCGCTGGCCACGTTACCGTAATAGGGCTCATTAACTGCGAACGGCGACGTTTTGACGAACACAGTAACATGCCGGCAGAATTGGCGTTCACCACGTAATTTTTCAGCTGCTCTTTCGGCATATTGGCAAATTGCCTGCCGCATAGATTCGTAAGTTGTAATACGTTCCCCGAACGATCGGCTACATACAATCTGCTGCTTTGGTGGCGGGGCTTCTTCAAGCGAAATACATGGCTCTCCGTTCAATTCTCTGACGGTGCGTTCAAGTACCACATTAAAATTCCTGCGGATAAACGTGGGATTAGCCTGTGCCAGCTGTAACGCGGTGGTTATTCCCATCGTTGCTAACTTTTTCGCTATGCGGTTGCCCACTCCCCATATTTCTCCTGCCGGTTGCAATGAAAGCAGCTTTTCAGTGCGGCGGGGATTATCGACTGTAAGAGCGAGTACTCCGCCGAACTGGGGCCATTCTTTAGAGGCCCACTGGGCACTCTTGGCCAGTGTTTTAGACGGGCCCATGCCAACACCAATCGTCAGACCTGTTCCGGCCTTTACATGCTCACGCAGCTGCCGTCCGAAATCCTCGTACTGTATGCAGCGATCAATCCCACGGATGTCCAGGAACATCTCATCGATGCTGTACTGTTCCACCCGCGGCGCGAGCGCCTCAATATGTGCCATTACACGATTGCTGAGGCTCGCGTACAGTTCGTAATTGCTTGAAAATACATGTATTTTAGTTGGGAAGTCTGTGCCTTTTAGCTGGAACCAGGGGACGCCCATTTTTATACCCAGGGCCTTTGCCGCTGCGTTTCTCGCGATCACACAACCGTCATTATTGCTAAGGCAAACAATAGGTTGCCCGCGTAAATCTGGCCTGAACACCCCCTCACATGAGGCGTAGAAGCTATTTACATCCGCCAGGGCAAACATCAGTCGCCATTCCGGGTTTTGTGGATGAATGCCGTGACCACACCGAATATCTGCAGCTGCTCAGGATCAGGATACAGGGTAGGGTAAGCCGGATTCATGGCCTGGAGGCCGGGACGGGGAGTGAGCAGCAGACGTTTAACGGTAAATTCCCCCTCAATCTCAGCGATGACAATATCCCCGTGCTGCGGCCGTTCGGCTTTATCAACGATAAGCAGGTCACCGCTGTGAAGCCCTATATCCGTCATTGAATTGCCGATTGCCCGGACAAAGTAAGTAGAGCTGGGCCTCAGAATGCAGTAATCATTCAGATCGAGCTCTGCCTCCACATAGTCCTGGGCCGGGCTGGGAAAGCCGCAGGGTACCGTGTCCGCGAACAATGGCAGCTGCAAAATTTCCGGCTCTTGAGACGCTTTTATAAACTGGATGGATGTCATAGCTCTTACTCATTGACTGTATAAATATACAGTTATTATTTTAAGAAATTTCGCTTTCTGCAAGTTCTCTCGTCAAGGGTTTACTCAATCCGCTGTTTCCCATGCGAAAAAAGTCAGGTTCGGGTTTCTGACTTATCGCTGTGCTCATCAAGAATACTTCTCAAATTTATCTCAAATAGTTCTCCTTGCTCTTGCCAGTTGACAGGTAATGCGTATAATCCGTGAATAGTTCTCTTATTTATCTCAAGAAGTTCTCTGTATGCTCTTTCATTTAACTCAGGTGGCGAACATGAAAATCTATATCGATGACGGATCAACAAACATTAAATTGCAGTGGGTTGATGGTGGAGAGGTAAAACAATCAATCAGCCCAAACAGCTTTAAGCGTGAGTGGGCGGTGGCGTTTGGAGGCCAGCAGGCTTACAACTACATGCTGAATGGAGAGCAGTATTCATTTGACGCGATCAGCCCTGAAGCTGTAGTGACGACGAATGTGGCCTGGCAGTACAGCGATGTGAACGTGGTGGCTGTTCACCATGCGCTGCTGTGTACCGGCATTTCGCCGCAGGACGTCAGTATCGTGGTTACGCTGCCGCTGGCTGAGTACTACAACAAAAACAACCAGCCGAACGAAGACAACATCCGCCGCAAAAAGGATAACCTGATGCGCGCTGTGGAACTCAATGGCGGCAAAACGTTCAATATTTGCAGCGTTGAGGTTATGCCTGAGTCCATTCCGGCAGGATTTGATGTCGTGAAGGATCTCAATGAACTGGACTCACTCCTGATCATCGATTTAGGGGGAACAACTCTGGATGTCTCGCAGGTTATGGGCAAGATGCGCGGGATTTCCCGAATCTTTGGTGATTCTTCCCTTGGCGTATCCCTGATGACCAGTGCTGTCAAAGATGCGCTGTCTGTGGCCAGAACGAAGGGAAGCAGTTATCTCGCTGATGACATCATCATTCATCGCAATGATGAAGCCTACCTGGCATCGAGGATCAATGACACCTCTTGTGTGACGTTGGTTCGTGAGGCGATGAATGAAGCACATGGTCGTCTTGTTAACCGGGTTATTGAAGCCGTCAGCCGCTTTGAGGGATACTCACACGTTATGGTCATCGGCGGTGGAGCTGAGCTCATTGCTGATGCTGTCAGGGATCACTGTGCGGTCAGGGAAGAGCGTTTCTATAAAACCAACTCATCTCAGTTCGACCTCGTTAACGGCATGTACCTCATCGGATAATCACTATGGATACGCGACGCAAAATAATGTTTTACCTGAATCCCGAAACTAATGAAGCTGACCGTTTCGTCTGCCAGAAGACTGACGAAACGCCTCAGGGAGAAAGGGGACGTTTGTGGCGCGCCGCGCTACTCACCGGTTTTGCCTTCGGTAAGCAGGATGAAAGGTTGCCTTATCTGTTCAGTGAGCTGCTAAATGATGGCACCTCTTTTGACGATCTTCTGCAGCTGCTGCGCGCGGTTTATCCGCGAGAGGTTGATGCTTTGCTACAGGGCCAGGGCAGGGGAGTGGGTGAAAGCGCCCCGGCATCCAGGACTGTAGCAGCCACAGCCGGTGATGAGGAAACCCGAAATAATGCCCGCCAGATGTTTGGAGGCCCGTCAAATGACTGATCTAAAGGAACATGGTCGTCTGATTCGCCAGTTTTTGAAGGCTGCCAGGGAGCTGCAGGCTCTGGGGCTGGTAGAGGATGCTGAAAATAAAACACTGGCCAGTATCCAGCATGAGCTGGTCAGTCGTTCCACTCCTGGCGCGGGCTATAAGCAAGAGTATCCTCGTCACGGTGCCCGCTGGGAGGAAGACGAAAAGCAGCAACTGATCGCGCGGGCCACAGCGGCTGATTTCGATGTTAATGCTTTTGCCCGGGAGTACCAGCGTCGTCCGGAATCCGTTATCACTTGCATGACTCGTCTGGGCCTCATCGATAAGACCCACAACGCTCACTAGACTTCCCTAATCCGGCTGGCGGTAATCACACTGCCAGCAGTTCTGTCCATTCCTGCCTCTTCACATTCTGCTGTTCTCCCCCACACCGCTTAACCGTCGCACCGTGCCGGAAAAATTCAAGCCGCCAGCTGCGGCGCCCGTTCGCATTCCTTCCCTCTGGTCAGTCTTTTGCGCTGCGGCCTTGCATCCGGAGCTGGATTTTTTCCAGCTGGCACGTTGCGTCGTGTGCGGTATGGCGGGAGCACACCGCAGACCGCCGGAAAGGAAGGAACGCCAGAATGACGCAATTAACTCTGGAGATGGCATTACCAGAAGCAACTCACCTTAAACCAGCGCATACCGGGCAAAACGGTTACGACCATTACCGCCGGGATTTTGTTCGCCTGTTTAGCGACATCGCGCGCTACCATCACCGGCATGAAGTGTTCCGGGATTTCGTTGAGATGGCATCGATCGCTGTCCAGAATGCCTTTCTTCGTTCGCCGGAACTTGAACAGGAATATCTGACTATTGCGGGCCGTTATCAGCCTGATGATGTGAAACGTATGGCACACCTGCTGGCATGCCTCACCGGCGCGCTGGAGTGTCAGCCCGGTGATTTTCTTGGGCAGATATTTATGGAGCTGGAGATCGGCTCTGCGCATATGGGGCAGTTTTTCACTCCTTATCACCTTTCCCAGCTGATGGCTCGTCTTACCGCCGGCAACCCGCGCGAGCAGCTGAAGGACAAACCGTTTATCACATTACATGAACCCGCTGCCGGCGCCGGTAGCATGGTGATTGCTTTTGCAGAGGTGATGGCAGAGCAGGGCATTAACTATCAGGACAAACTCTTTGCCAGCTGTATGGATATTGACCCGGTGGCAGCGCATATGTGTTACCTGCAGCTGTCCTACCTGGGTATCCCCGCAGAAGTCGTGATCGGCAACTCTCTGACCCTTGATGTTCGTCGGACTTACCGGACGCCTCTATGGTACGTCGGGGGCTGGCAGGAACGGCTGGGAACGGCTGATGCTATCGATTCTCTGCGCCGGTTTCTCCGGGGATGATGGAAGGCCGGGGCCGTTGCCCCGGCTGTCCGGGTGCTTCCAGGGGGCGATGCCCCCGGCACACCCGGCCGAATAAGGATGCCCGCCCCGGCGGGCCTGTACCGAAAAAAGCACTTCCGGTGTCCTCCAGCCTGGCGCACGTAATCTCCTGCCATCGCTTAAACGGTTGCACCGTGCCGTCAAAATTCAAGCCGCCGTCTGCGGCACCCGTTCGCACTCCTTCCCGTTGGTCAGTCGCTTGCGCTGCGGCTTTGCATCCGGGGCATGACTTTTGCCCGATGGCCCGTTGCCGCCCGTCGCTCATGGCGGGAGACAACGACCCCCTTCGAAAGGAGGAACGCCAGAAGGAAGTTTTTTTCGGACCATTATGCGAAGGAGAAAGTTATGAACGATCGTCAGGTAGTGCAAAACCTGCTGCAGGCAATGACAGATAAGCTGCTGATTTCATCCCCTGAGTTCGCCGCTACGCTGGCGCACTTTAATATCATCACAACGTATCAGGGCGTAAAAGGCGATCCGGATTGGGCGGGTCTGTGTGGCCGTGAAGCCAGTTTTTACGTGGACGTCTTCAGCGCCTCATATCCAAAAGGCCAGCGCTATGAGTTCCACTGCCCGGGTGACGCAGAAGCCTTCGCTGCCGGTGCGCGTGACAGGGAGGTTATCCTGTGAGCCTGTATACCCTTCTGACGGCGGCCCGGGGCCGCCAGCTTCTTACCGAACGCGGCTGGTCTGAAGGCCTGGATTTCCACGCAGCAGAATGCGGCAGCATGTTAACGGTTGCGGGTACGGTCAATACCACCACCCTGATTGACCTGTTGCCCTGCCTGGCAGCGAGAGGACGGCTGGCATCGAAGAACGTCAGCGGTCTGCAGCTGCTGTGCGGTAAGAGCGGTGTCTCTGCCCGGATTATGGGTAAGGTCTGTGGAGAGGAAATGAGCCTCAATGTTGTCCTGATCGATATGCCTGATGACCGCGAGCTGTGCCGGGACTCCCTGCAAAATGCCCTGCAGGATGATCTGGCTGCTGTCTGCCAGCTGATGGCTGAGGACGCTGACACCATCCTGGCGCTAACCGGAGCCAGATATGATGGTGCCTGGATATTTGAGCGTGAAACACCCCATTTCATTGTGGCTGCAGAAGTATGGGATGAGCTGCCAGTCACGGTAAAACCTGACCGCCAGCAGACCGATGCCTGGCTGGATGAGATCCTCAACCAGGGTTCTGAAGTCCTGACCGTCGGCCTGGTGGTCATTCGGGATCTGGGTATGTTCCGGATGGGAGAAATTCAGCTTCCCGAGGTCTGTGTTATCCGTCCCGGTACACCGGTGCGTGGCTGGCTACCGCGCCAGCACCTGACGACCCTGGCGGCGAACGTCCGCAGAACCATCCAGATTGAGCGGGAAATTACCGCAAGTTTTGCCCCGCGCTGATGTTAACGCACCCTCCCGGGCCGCCGGGAGGATCCACTGAGGTGATGTACATGCAACCCATTTCTGCCCATTCAGTCCCTGCTACTTTCAGAGAGCCGCCCGCAGAGCTGATGATATTTTCCCGCTCCATTTCAGATGACGACCTGTGCGCCTGGTGTAAGCATCTGTGGTACAGCCCCGGGGAGTCCAGCCTCTGCCAGCGCCACGCGGGGGGAGACTGGCCCGGCGCCACCGATGCAGACGGCTATTTCCAACACTGTGGCGATTTTTCCCGCGCCGCGAATAATGACGCGCCCTGAAGGGCGCCTTTACCCGCCTTACAGGCGGACGACGTCTTTCCTTCGGCGTCTCTCTCCTTTGTCGCCGGTGTTTCTGGCCGTGACTCACGCTGAGCCGGTGCGGTCCGGCATCAACAGCCCGTCAGTCCCCCGGTCACCGCGTCTGCCACGCGGCGCTGCGGCCTCCCTCCGGTTATTGACGCCGGCCCTGATACCCCGTCTCGCGAAAGGGTCACGGCCATCACTTCCCGGCCAGTCAGGGGAGTCAACACCAGAGGAAACACACGATGACATTTCAGACCTTTCACAGCCTGACCAGTGCGCTGATCCACACCATGGCAAAACAGGAGCTGCAGGCTCTGAACTGGCCCACATCACTTCGCCTTGAATATGGCCTGCAGTGGTGCCAGAGCGACGGCGTGGTTTTCCACGGCACCCTTTCCAGCACCGATCTGCTTCGTATTATTCCGGGGCTGCGAGGGAAGCGTTATCTGACCCGGCGCCATGCCCGGGCGTTATTCACGGCGGTGAAGGAGCAGGGCGCTTGTGTGCGACTCGAACTGACACAGAGCTGGTACAGCCATTCTGGCAATACCCGGATGGTTGCCGAGGGGTTTCCGGATGAAATGGAAGGGCTGGAAAAACGTCTACTGCAGGCACTGCGCGAACAGTATGAATGTCTGTGTCACAGTGTGAAAACACTGGGTTACCGCCTCACCGAAGGGACGTATCCGGCTGAATATAATGAGAACCTGTTCACCCGGGCCACGGAGAACGTCACCCTGGAGGCCGTGGCGGTAGACCCGTGCGACTGTGGCTATTGTGAAACAGAGGATGCCATTCTGGAGGAGTATATCCGGCTGATCCTGGACGATAATGCCCGCGTGGCTTCCGTCCGGTTTCAGGTGAAATGCGCGGGCCAGCTGATGGCGGAGTCCTGGGCCAGTGAGGTTGTCATTCTCCCCGGGCAGCCGGTCAGAAAATGGGTCTGCCGGTCAGAAATCCAGTATGTCGCAAACGAAGCCCGTCACGCCATTACAGAGCAGGCGCAGGCCTTCCGCAGTTTTGTTCACGCCGCCTGATCCCCGACACTCCCGGGTCGCTCCCCAGCGGCCCGTTTCCCCCTGCCGGATACCCCCGGCGTTGAGCCGGTGTTATCCGGAGTCAAAAAGGCCGCGCCCGTACCGGTCGCCTTCTGTCGCCGTGCCGGCGGAAGTTGGCTTTTTCCGCGATACGTGTTGTGCCCGAGGGGGCTGACGCCGTGCCCAAACCTTAGCCCGGGCGGCGTGAGTAACAAGGGAAGCTACGCCGCGCTCCTCACCCGTTCACGTCAAAAATCAGCGCATTCAGCACTGATTTTCGCCTGCGCTGCGGCTTCCGGGCGCGCCCTTGTTCCCCCCGCTGACCGCCCGGTCTGGTTAGTGGTCACGGCGACAGCCGTATCCACCAACTTGTATGGGAGAGAGAACGATGCCGAACTGGTGTGCCAACCGAATTAAACTCACCGTGTCTGTGTATGCGCAGGCCGAGGTCGAGGCCTGGGCGAACGGGACGATGTACCCGTATTACAAACGCGCTATTAATCAAAGTATTCGCATGTTCATCGCCGGCGTGGCCGGGCGACTGAAGCCGGGTATCGATATGCAGTATCTGCCGTATCCAGCGCTCACTGCGCATGGCTGCGACGAACCCACTGAAGCCGCCCTTGCATTTGGCGGATGGGTGGCAAAGCTGGGCAGTAATGCCTGGCTGGATAAATCATGCTGCCATTATATCGACCAGTATTATCAGGCGACGGGGCTTGCCGGTCTGAAGTGGGATGATCTGACCGCCGATGAGCAGACGCGGGTTGATGCCGTGATGCGCATTCAAAGCCATGACTGGAGCCATTTGTGGCTGCAAACCGTCAACCGGGGAGAGGTGTTCGATATGCTTGAAGCCGAACCCGAAGGCGAGATGTGCGATTTCCGCCTGATTTTCCCCACAAGGCTTGCGTGTGAACTTAACGGATTTAATGGTCGCCTGCTGGAGAGGGTACAGAGCGCCTGTGACCTGTACTGCGCCAACTATGGCATTAAATGGCCTTCAGCCAGTCAGGCTGAAATAACAGGCGGTTACGGCTGGCTGGAAATTGATATGGATACGCCCTGGTCTCCGCCAGATGAGTCGGTCATGGAGGCACTGTCAGACAGATGGGGCTGTACCATTGACCACTATTTCAGTGAGGCTGGCGGTGACTATTGTGGCTACCGGCGTTATGAAGAGGGCCGTCTGGTTGAGTGTGCTGATGACAGTCTGGAGTATGACGAAGAGGATGAGCACGGATGGAGCGATGTCATTGGCCCGGACTGGCTGCTGGGTAATGTACCGCACTATGGTGGTTAAATAGTAACCGCTCAGGGGCGTGTCACGAACAGTGCGCTCCTGAGCATGTTATCCACAGGCTGTCCGGTACCTTACTGACCTGCACTGTGGACAACCGACTTTTGCCGGCGGGAAAACCCTTCTGCAGGCTGAAGCCTGCAGGGACCGAAACCCGGCGCCTGCGGCGCTCCGGCCCGGTTCCGGATGACCTTAAATCATGCGATTCAGGGCGACAAATATTTCAGGTATCGGGGTTGAAATGGTCGGATTTTTAATGCAGAAAAAGTGCAAAAACTGCACTTATTTTAATTTATTTTTTAATCGAATCTCGGGGCTCAAAAGCACCACAATCAAAGAAATTCAAACCCGGCTGGGCCCCTTCGGCTTCCCGGTGAACCGGGTCGTCGCCTGCACTTCGCCGGGCGTCCACGCGGTGGCCACCAGGCTACGCGGAGCCAGGACGTGGCCTGTCTCCGTCCCGCAGGGATAGCAAGCGATGCCTGAAGGGCGGCGTGAGCAGCTGCCGTCCCGGCAGCGCCACTTTCACTGGCCGTCTCTGACGGCCGCTAAGGAAAGCCGGTAAACCGACTTCTTCCGGTACCCACTTTGCCCCCGTTGTCAGCGGTGTTCACTTTTGCTGTGACTGACGCTGCCCTGTTCCGGTCCATAAACAAGGGTCGGCTGAAGCCTGATGCCGGCACCCGTTCGCACTCCCTCCCGCTGGTCAGTCGCTTGCGCTGCGGCTTTGTCATCCCCCTTGTTTCCGTCCCCGATGGAACAGGGCGGTCATGTGTCACAGCAACGTGCTCCCCGCCTTCCGGAAACGGAAAAGGGAGGACACCAGAAAGAAGCCGAAGGAGGCAATGATGACAACCCAGACCCAAGAGTACTTTTTCCAGTTCCCCGCTATTCGCTGCTACCAGGGCGGCCGTGTCCAGTACATGATCTGCGCGCCAATGAATATGCTGAAACGCATTATGGCGTTTGACGATGCAGGGGATGTGATGTCCCGCTCTCAGCGTGAGGTCCACCTTGGCCGGGCTAAAAAGGTCACCGGCTATCTGACCAGTGGGTATGACAATAAGACCGACTATATGCTGCCCACGCTGGTCGGCAATATCGATGGCGTGGTTCGCTTTGAAGAGGCGGAAGGGGTGAAGGGTGGTTTGGGGACGTTATTTATTTCTATGGATGCAATTATTCACCTGTTTGACGGCCAGACCCGCTCCCGGGGGATCATTGACTATATTACCGCGCGGAAAGACTCTCCCGATACCATCACACTGCTGCTGACGGAAGGGCTGTCTCTGAAGGCCCGTCAGCAGTTCTTTGCTGACATCAACAACAATGCCAGCAAACCGGCCACGGCCATCTCAATGGCGTACAACCATAAAGATCCGGTCAATGCTCTGGTCCGTCAGATAGTGATCGCTGTACCAGCACTCAACGGTCGCGTGGATTACGAGCACAACGTGGTCCCGGCTAAAAGTGACCTGCTTATCAGCTTTAAAGCGCTGCATGATGCCACCCGCAAAATGTTTGGCCTGCGTGCCAGTGACGAGATTTCCGATGTGCTCCGTGGAGATGCCATCAATTTGTGGAAGGCGTGGAGTAAGGCGCTGCACTGGGCATGGCTGACTGAAAATGTGGGGCCTGCGCTGTACCGCACCCGCCATATCGGCACGCACGGCGTCATGGTTAACGCCATCGGTATTGCCTCGGCCATGATGCTGGAACACCACGATGCGGCAACGATCGCAAACCTTCTGAACCGAAATGAGCTGGGATGTATTAATGCCCTTTCCCCCTTTGTTCATGCTGAATGGCACGGTGTCTGCGTGGATGCGGAGACGGGTACGGTGAAATGCGACACTCCGGCACAAAACCGCGCGGCTGAGAAGCTGCTGGCAGTATTTGGCCTGAGTCCTGAACATCCGGATGCCTGGCTTCGTCCAAGTTTTGATGAGGACGTTTCCGACGAACTGGTTTCCGACATGGTGGAGAAGGTCACTAAGGTGGCTGCCGAAAAAAAGCTGGACCTTGCCATGCTGAAGACGGCCATACCGGAACGGATTGCCGGGAACGGCGAGACAGTGAAGCCTGTGCTGCTGAACATGCGCCGGTTACGTGCCTGGATAAGCGAGCAGTTTCCTCAGACGGACGCGGAGTAAAACCCACGAAGACCGCCCGGGAGGGCGGCTCTGTTCCGAAGCATCTTTCCCTGGTGCCACTCTGGCCGGAGCGGCAGGCGGCATTGCAGGCGATTATCGACGTCGAAAGTGACACGGGAAGCCGCCGCTTCAATTACTACCCCTATGCGGCCGCCTTCTTCAGACGGCTGACAGGGCGAGGGAAAGTTACTGGTAAAGCACTGAAATCCGTTGTCGGCATCATGTGGAACCCCCGCGAGAGGCTGGCTACGTTGGGAGATTACGAAATGGCATTTGATACGTTGATTCGAACCCGTGGCGAGTATTGCCCGACGCCATTGTGCAGCTCAACACGGCACTGGCTGTTCCCTGAGGTTGAATTTCAGCAGATGGAGCGTGATCGACAGCGCGCCAGGCTGAGTGCGCATAAGTCCGGCATCAAATCCCGCCGCCAGTGGGAACGGCAGCGGGAGCAGGAGGCGATTCAGTATCATCGCGTTGTGCAGCTGGCTGCCCTGGATTTGAATTTCCAGAGTCCGGATACCTTCAGCCAGTGGAATAAGCGGCATCCGGACCTGAAGGAAGTTGACTGGCTGAACATGTTCTGGCGCTGGCAGCCGCGTTTCCCGTCACTTGCTGAGCTGGAGTGGCTGCGTTATGGATCTGAATCGCTGTTCACACTGGTGCTGAATCTGGCGGCAATTGTCCGGGATACCCCCGAAGTGGTCCGGGCGCAGGAACGGCTGTACGTGCCGAATAAACTGGGTTATTCAGGCTGCTGAATTTGCATGGATTTTAGAGGTTATTCCTGGTCAGAATGGGATGACTGGCGGTATAATGAGCGTGGCGCTTGAGGCTGTTTGCCTCATGACGATCAGGTGGTTTGTTGCCTTGTTATGGCGCAAATAGCAGAAAGCCCCGAGTAATTTTTCAATTAACCCGAGGCCCACTGCATGTCTAGTCAACACCAGTATGGCCTCTTACCGTGCATTATGCAAGGAGGAGTAAACCATGAAACTGCCGCGAAACGCCCTTATCTGGTGCGTATTAATAGTGTGTTTCACACTACTGATATTCACATACCTTACCCGAAATCGCTTATGCGAGATTCGGCTAAAGGACGGAAACAGGGAGGTCGCTGCGGTTCTGGCTTACGAATCCAACGGTAAGTAGACCTGGAGGCGGGGGAAACCCCGCCTTTTCAGGGTTGATGATGTTCTGGCTTGCCGCAAGCGCCTTTTTGAAGGGACTGTCTGAGTCATCGGGCAGTCCCTTTTACTTTTCTGCCAGCCGCAAAACTGCGGCCCTGCGCTTGCAGCTGCCGTACCGGCAGCGCCGCTCTCACTGGCCGTCACGGACGGCCGCTAAGGAAAGCCGGTAAACCGGCTTCTTCCGGTGCCCACTTTGCCCCCGTTGTCAGCGGTGTTCACTTTTGCTGTGACTGACGCTGCCCTGTTCCGGTCCATAAACAAGGGTCGGCTGAAGCCTGATGCCGGCACCCGTTCGCACTCCCTCCCTCTGGTCAGTCGCTTGCGCTGCGGCTTTGTCATCCCCTTGTTTCCGTCCCCGATGGAACAGGGCGGTCATGTGTCACAGCAACGTGCTCCCCGCCTTCCGGAAACGGAAAAGGGAGTACACCAGAAAGAAGCCGAAGGAGACCATCATGACCACGACCGCAGCGACCATTCCCCAGACTGAGCAGGTAACACGTATTGAAATCACCCACCCACGCCAGCGCCAGGTGTTCGTGCCGCGCCTGTTTGCGACGCCGTTTGGCGAACAAATGGTGCAGTCATTTCTGGACAGACACAGCAACTACGACGGCGGCATGTGGCAATTCTGGGAAGTGCCGCGCGGGATTAGCGGCCATGTCGGCCCACATACAGACATCATCACTACCCGCCCGACCGGGTATATGACCCCACCAGAGGGCACTTACCAGCTGAGCATTCCGGGCAATTATTTTGACGAAGAAGTCTCCGCAGACGCTGCCGGGATCATTGCCACGCTGTTCGTACTTAACCAGCTGTGCTGGAAAACCTCAGAGATGGGGCCGCAGTACGCGCAGACCTGCCAGAACCTGGTTGACCGCCAGGATGCCCTGAAAGACTACGTGAGCATTATTGAGCATCCGGAACGCAGCAAAATCTTCCGCGCCATTGACTGATACCGCCAGGACCCGGGCAGGGTGCCCGGGTCAAATAAGGAGAACGAGAACATGATTAACGCATCCGAAATAATGGAAGGCCTGACGATTCTGGCCCGCTGGCTCGAAGACAATATCAACTGTGAATCAGAACTCTGTTTTGATGACCCGGAGACCGGGACGGATTCCGAAAAAATCCTGCCCTGCGTGGAAGCCGCGCTGTCACTGATGGCCGCTACGTTACGCAATGACGGCCAGGAACCCGGCAGTGAGATCCGGATTCGTGCCCAGGGAGAAGCCAACAGCTATGTGCTGCTGAAAGAAAATACCTGGTTTGCTCAGGTACTGATGAATGGCGAAATGACCACGACCCGACAGGAAGGTTGTTTACGGGCAATGGTTGCGGGGCTGAATAACGTGCGCGGAGCTGAATAAGATGGCAGATACGATAACGGGGATCAGGATGCTGGCCGCGATGGCCATCGAAAGAGACTGGCCGACTTTCCGGGAACCGGATAACGCTGACCGATCAGCTATGGCCGCAGAAATACTCTGCTACTTCGCCCGCCAGACCGGGCTTGCCCGCAGCGATGAATCCGTAGACACCATCATGGGCGATCTGATCACCGATTTGATGCACCTGTGTGACAGACTGGACATCGATTTTTCCGGGGTGCTGACAGTTTCATCTATGCACCATGACGATGAGTCTGAAGGCTGATCTGCGGCCCCTGCTGAAGCCCCCGCGCATCGAGCGCGGGTACTTCAGAACCCCGCCTGCCAGAGTTGTGCCCGCTAGTCAGGGGAGCATTCTCTGAAGCATCTCAAGGGCTTTCGATTTGCTGACCTGTGGGCGTGACATGAGCGGCATCAGACCCTGTACGGAAAGTGTGATCGTGGCTAACTCTATGGCCCGCTTAACTTCCGGCGCATTTTCGTAGTCTTTGTAAGAACGCAGGCAAACACCCAGCTCCTCAGCTGCCCTGTCACGGCTCCAGCCAAGGCTTTTTCGCCATAATCTGAGTTCAAATCCGGTCATTTTAAACCTAAAAAAAGTGCAGAAATTGCACTTATTCTAACTCAATAATCAATCGGATTTCGAGGCATAAAAGCGCCACAATCAAAGAAATTCAAACCCGGCTGGTCACCTTCGGCTTCCCGGTGAACCGGGTCGTCGCCTGCACTTCGCCGGGCGTCCACGTGGTGGCCACCAGGCTACGCGGAGCCAGGACGTGGCCTGTCTCCGTCCCGTTGGGATAGCAAGCGATGCCTGAGGTCAACGACCACGCTTGCTGCCCCCGTTCCGGGTGCGCCGCTTTCACTGGCCGTCTCTGACGGCCGCTAAGGAAAGCCGGTAAACCGGCTTCTTCCGGCGCCCACTTTGCCCCCGTTGTCAGCGGTGTTCACTTTTGCTGTGACTGACACTGCCCTGTTCCGGTCCATAAACAAGGGTCGGCTGAAGCCTGATGCCGGCACCCGTTCGCACTCCCTCCCTCTGGTCAGTCGCTTGCGCTGCGGCTTTGTCATCCCCCTTGTTTCCGTCCCCGATGGAACAGGGCGGTCATGTGTCACAGCAACGTGCTCCCCGCCTTCCGGAAACGGAAAAAGGGGACACCAGAAAGAAGCCGAAGGGCACAACCAGTGAGGAAATGAGCAATGAACGCGATGGCATTCTGGAGCAAATCTTGTGGATTCAACGGCTGGCGTAAAGCGCACTTCGTAGAGGGGGCGTGGCGCACTACGGCCTGTGCCACGTCGAAGACGCTGGAGGAGCTGAATGCTCATGGCGATCACTGGGAGCTGGTGACGGTGGAAGAGGCGCAGGCCCGTTTTGCCCAGGCAAATTATCAGCCGGTGACCGAAATCAATGAAGCGCGGTTTATGGACATGCTGGAAGTGCTTCCGCCGCTCGACTGGCGCGGAACGGCTGACAGCCAGTCATTCAAGCTGAGCGAAATGTACAGCGGCAACATCACTGACATTTTTGCCCAATACGGCACGCGCTTTTTTCAGATGCGCAACCACGCCACGCTCACACACAGCGAAATTATGGAAAAGGTTAAGGCGTTTATTGATGCCGAAGGGATTGCCGTTTAAGCGGCAATAAAAAAGCAGAGCGGTCGCTCTGCTTAATCACCCCGGTCTGTTCGCGCAGGCCGGCAACTACAAGTCTCAGATGGAGTTACATCATGAAAGACCGTTTCATCCTCGCATGTCAGGAATATTTTGTAAAGCGCCGCGCAGAAGCACAGGCCGCCGGTCAGCCGGTCAGCGCGCACCCGCGTTTTCGCCGTGAAACGTTACCGGAGGAAGACATCTCACGTCGTCTGAAAAGGCTGGGACGTCGCATTGTGCGCAGTGAAGGCCTCAACAAACCTGTCCGCGTTCCGGCGCTGAACGGGGCAGAGTGGGGGCATCTGCTCCGCTCTCTGGAGACCGTCAAAGGTCTTGCGTAATGACTACCGCCCCGCAAGGGGCGGTATTTAACCCCCGACTGGCGCTCACCGGCATTGAGCCGCTGAACTCCAGAAGAATCAGCCAGGGACAATGGAGCCCGACATGAAAAAAATTACAGAAGGTGCGCCGTATGGCGTCACGGTGATTCAGCTTGAGAACTGCGATGAGGCGCTTTACCTGCACGGAAACTGTCTGGCCTGTGCCGATTTTGCCCAGAGGGATGATCCCGTCTGCGATGTGGGTGTGCATCTGGCGGAGACGTTGGGTGTTCCGTATCAGTTACTGACCCTGCCTGTTCCGGAAGACGAAGAGTGGGCCTGGAATGATGTTGTTGAAAAACTTGGATGGGGAAAAACGTTCACGCTGGGCGCAAGAGTGATGCGCCCGGTTCTTGAATGCTCCACCACCCATATTACGCTTGCTGACAGCCATCTGCTGGGTGATCTGACTCGCGACACGTCTACCCGGGAATGGATCCATGACACCGGCGTGGGATTCATGATCCGCCTCGATGCCGTCAGGTTTCCTCTCCTGAAACTGAAACGGGAAGGGTTATCAGGTGCTGCCCGTTGGGTTATCTGGCACGGCATCAGGCAGGCCAATATCAGCATGATCCATTTTTCTGCCGTCGGAGATAGTCTGGACGGGTTCCAGACATTTGACTGGTGATGATACTGCCCCGAACTTCGGGGCAATATGCTTCCCGATCAGCCAATTTCTTCCCGCCAGACAGCCCCCCGGGCTTGCAGCTGGCTTGCGCCAGCGCCGCCCCAACCAGGGCCGCTTCGCGTCCCCTTCAGGGATACGGGCCTTGCCCGCCACTTCCTTCCGGCGTTTCCCTTTTCGTTCCCGGATTCATCGCAGTCTGCCTTTGCCGTGAAAGACACTGGCCTGGACCGTTCACCCTGCAAGGGCACGGCTAAAGCCTGCTTTCCTCCCCCGTTCGCACGCCTTCCCGATGGTCAGTCGCTTGCGCTGCGGCCTCGGACAGCTCCCTTGCAGGCTTCACTGAAGGTCCAGACCGGTCATTTCATCACGGCAACGGCCTCCAGCGATGGTGAATCACCATCAAAAGGACGACGCCAGAAGAAAGTCACTTTATAACCCCTGAGGAGAATCACCATGGCCCGTTTATCATCTGTTTTCCGCTCTGCTAACGTCATCCGTAAAGAACGCGCGCTGACCAACGATGAACTCATGCGCTTTGTTCCGAGCGTCTTCTCTGAGGAAAAGCATGAGTCCCGCAGCGAACGCTACACCTACATCCCGACAATCACCCTGCTGGATAATCTGCGCAAAGAAGGGTTTCAGCCTTTCTTTGCCTGCCAGACGCGTACGCGTGACGCCGGAAAGCGTGAGCATACCAAGCACATGCTGCGCCTGCGCCGTGAGGGGGAAATTGCAGGAGAGGAGGTGCCGGAAATTATTCTTCTCAACAGCCACGACGGCAGCAGCAGCTATCAGATGATCCCCGGCATGTTCCGCTTCGTTTGTATGAACGGTATGGTTTGCGGGAAAACGTTTGGAGAAATCCGCGTACCACACAAAGGGGACGTTGTCGGGCAAGTGATCGAGGGTGCTTATGAAGTACTGGACATTTTCGACGGCGTGAAAGAATCGCGCGGTGAGATGAAAGAAATCGGACTCAGCAAAGACGAGCAGCGAATTTTTGCCGAGATCGCACTGAACTGGAAATATGACGATAAAGGTGAAGGCAAGCACATTCCGCTGACGCCAGATGATGTGTTGCAGACTCGCCGTGATGAGGATAAACACAATGACCTCTGGACAACCTATCAGCGCGTTCAGGAGAACATGACGAAGGGCGGCGTCTGGGGTAAGAATGCGAAAGGAAAATTCCAGCGAACGCGTCCGGTAAATGGCATTGATGGCGATGTGAAGCTAAATCGGGCGTTGTGGGAGATGGCTGAAAAAATGAAGGCACTGAAAGCCTGACAGGGAAAGGCAGGGGGAAACCTCTGCCACCTTCTACCCCGATCATTTTTCACCGGTGTTGAACCGGCTCAAAATGAAATCCCCCGCCAGGAGAAAGAAAATCGTCACAGTGGTGCCGTTTTTCTTTCTCCTGTCCGCCCCCAGGGGCTTCCTAGGTTAGTCAAAAACCGTCAATTATTGAGCTTGTTTATCATTAACCGTTGTTGCGGGCTTTCTGCTTTTTGACGTGCGCGTTGGTACTTTCTTGGCAGAACTCAGAATCTCGCGGATGGCCTTCACGCTGGTTGGTATCCCGGCAGATTCGAGCGCACTTCGAATATCTTCCACGCTGTAACCTTTGTTATTCGCCAGCTCAATAATTTTTCCTTTCAACTGCTCCAGCACGTCTGTTTTAGTGAGGCGTGTTGGTGTCAAATCTGGAAGATCATCCAGTGATGATTTAGCCAGCTCCACATCCTCGATGCTATACCATTTCTTCTCAGCCATTCTGCAATTTCCTATTTTTGTGTGCTCAATTCCAGGCTACGAGTATACCTCCCGAAATAACTCAGTGCCAGAACCCGGCATTTCTGGCGTAAGCCAGTGACGGCGCAGCCGAAATCACATATACTTCCGGTCAGGAATCGAAATCTGATGTGAAGCGTGGGACAGGGTATGTTTTGTAGCACCGCCTGCACGCAGACGGTCCCACAAAACGCCCTGGTCAGGACTCCGTCCCGACACCCTATTACGGTGCCAGCCTTGCAGGCCGAGCAGGATTGAAGATGAGTAAGAGTGAAAGACGCCAGAGAACGGCGCTTCTGGGAAGTGTTCGGTGTTACCCGGAAGAGAAGGAGCAGATACAGGCCAGCGCGAAAGCTGCAGGTATCTCGACAGGAGAATTTCTCCGGCGTTCAGCCCTTGGTCGCCGCATTGTGGCCAAAGGTGACACCAGACAGATGAATGAGATTCTGAAGCTGGGTGGCCTGCAAAAGCATCTGTACAGCGAGATGCAAAAGCAGGGGATGATGACCGCAGAACTGAGTAAACAGTTTGCTGATACGCTGGCATCGCTTCAGAAAACATTAATGAAATTTCGGGCAGAGAGCCTGAACAACACTGAGGATTAACATGCTCGCAGTCGTGGCCGAAAGACGTCGTGATGGTAAGTCCAGCTTTGTGCAACTCGTCTCCTACACTATCCTGCGTGATGATGTTGAGATGAGCGAAACGCTGTCGCCAGAGCGTCCTTTTGTTCGCAAGTCACGGTCAGAAGATAAAATCTTCAATGACCTGGTTGGGTACGCGACACGTAACGCGCTGCCAGATTCACAGGATGTTATCGCAACGTTCCCGGACGGACGTCAGCAGGTGCGTTGCGATAAAGTCATCTGTGAGACCAACTGCTTTTCCCTTGCCACAGCCTCCACCGAAATGGACATGGTTGCCGTGCAAAACACCCGCTGCAATGACCCGGTCTACCATGCCATTCTGTCATGGCCAGAATCTGAAAGGCCTACGCCAGACCAGATTTTTGACTCAGCCAGGCACTGCCTTAAGCGCCTGGGCATGGAGGGACATCAGTATGTGTTCGCCATCCATGACGACACCGATAATCTGCACTGTCACCTGACCGTTAACCGTATCAACCCGGTGAGCTACAAGGCTGCTTCACTGTATAACGATCGCTTCACTCTCGACCGCAGCTGTCGTGAGCTGGAGCTCAGGAACGGCTGGAAGCACGACAACGGTCCTTACATGGTGAATGATTCCGGCGCGATTGTTCGTCGCCAGAAATTCTATAAATCTGCCCCTGCAGCTGCGCGCCAGCTGGAGCATTTTGGTGACAAGGAAAGTCTGTTTTCTTACGCGGTGGATAACTGCCGGGAGAAGATGGATGCGTTGTTCCTGGGCGGGAGCTATGACTGGGACGGGGTGCATGACGTTCTGATTGCGGCCGGACTTGAGCTGCGCCAGAAAGGTGAGGGACTTGCGATTTACGACGTCGCCGATGATGAACAGGCGCCAATTAAAGCCAGCGATCTTCATCCGGAACTGACGCTGAATTGTCAGCAGGAACTGATTGGTGCATTTACACGTGCGTCCGTTGTTCGTGAGGTTAACCGGGAAGGCAGAGATGTTCTGCTGAGTGCTGTGGATATTGAATCCCAGTACGATAATCGTCTTCACCGTCGTGACAAAGGTGCCAGAACAGAACGTCGTAATGCCCGTGCGGAGGCTCGCCAGGATCTGATTGCACGCTACAAGGCATACAAAAACAGTTTTGTCCGACCAGGGATTTCAGCTGATGCTGCCCGGACGCGTTTCCGCGAACTGGCGGCCGGCTATCGTATTCGCAAAAATAATGTTCGCATGACTGAACGCGATCCTCTCTTGCGTAAACTGATGTTCCGCGCGCTTGAAGTGGAGAAGATGAAGGATATGGCTGCACTGCGTTTGCAGATCAGGGATGAGCGGAAGGCGATGAAAGAGATGCCGGGTTCCCGTCCATTGTCGTATCGGGCCTGGGTGGAAGTGCAGGCTACCGGTAATGACGCAGCGGCAATTTCCCAGCTGCGCGGCTGGGCATATCGCGAGAAGCGGAAGAACCGTACTGCGGCTATCTCTGACAATATTATTCTTCACTCAGTTGCTGATGACATTCGTCCGTCGCAGATTCGTGGTTACGATACGACAGTGAATCGTGATGGTGCGGTGGTGTATTCATCCGGAGGTAAGCCGGTGCTGCTCGATCGAGGTTTGTATATTGAGGTTGCCGATGCGCCGGCTGAGAAGGGTAAAAATCTGGCGATGGCGTTGCACATCAGCGGGGAGAAAAGCGGGGAGACGGTGGAAGTCAGGGGAGATAAAGCGTTTGTGCAGGGTACCATTCAGTACATTCCGCACTTCAATGCGTCGTCCGGTAAAACCGTACCTCTGACTCATCCTTTGCAGCGCCAGCAGGCGGGTTACACTGGCCTGAATCGTCAGGAGCCGGACACAACGATCGGTAAAAATACTATGCAGCCTCAGACCTCGCCTAAACCCGACAGGCAACCCTGAAACTGGAGGATTAAATGGAATTATTTCACGGGTCGCGCGCACGCTTCACCGAGTTTGATACCTCCTTTAAGGGCACAGGTGAAGCAGGCACAATCGATGCTATCTGGTTTACCAATAACTTTGCCGGCGCTCGTAATCATGCCCGTTACAAATGTCGTAACGGGGACTCTCCGCTTGTTTACCAATGTAATCTATCGGAGAGGGCGCTGCTCGCGGATTTCAGCAAACCTCTCAGTGAACAGCCGCGAGTTGCGGAACTTTTGCATCGCCATCTTCCGGTCGGGATCAGCACGTCACTCTCGCAAGGAAGGGAATGGTATGGGTTAGCGCAACCTCATTACCAGAATTTCAAAGGTAAAATGCTCTACACTGGCAACAGAGGTGTTAATTCGGAAGAGAGCATCGAGCTGTTCAGAACCTGCGGACTTCACGGCGTTTATGACTGGGAAGGTGCATGGACCGATTCTTATCTTCACGGACCCTCAATCATCATCTTCGATCTTTCTGTGCTGGATGGCCTTACATGTTGTGACGCCTGAAGCGGCAAACTCAAGTCCTGAAGTTATCTGGCCCCAGAAACAAAAAAACCGCCACGAAGGCGGTTTTGTGATTGGCTCATTAGCTTATTTTTTTAAACGACTCTGTAGCCCTGGCTGTCGTTTTTCTCTCTCTTTACGTTCGTGATAAATAAAATATAACGAAACGGCTGCTATCAAAATTGTGAGAGCAAGAAGGACGTTAAGGTTTAACACCAGAAACGGGTCATGGAAATCCATTAGAACCTCAGCTGAGGAAGTGAGTGGTTGTAGCCTAAAATCATCCGGGTGCAGCTGCGTGACGTGACCAGCCAGATTGCCTGGCGTTAATCAGTCCCTTCACTCCATAGACGATTAAATTCCCCCTGATAGGCCTGCGCAGTCGAAGGCTCATTCCAGATGACTACCGTGTTTTCGGCATTGCGTTTAACAGCGCTGGACGTGTAGTTAAACGAGCCCGTCTGAGTGGTCACTCCGTCAATCACCATGAATTTGTTGTGCTGGATAGCGTAGCGGTCGTTCAGACGAACCGGGATACCCTTATGCTTTAACCAGGTGACAGCTGAATAGCGGCCGCCGTTGTCTTTCGCATCCGCGACCACCCGGACTCTGATACCCCGCTGGCTGGCGTTATCCAACGCGATGGCCACAGGCTTGCTGGTAAAGCTGTATGCAGCAACGTCGATGCTTTGTCGGGCGCTATTAATTGCTGTCAGTATGTTTTCGATGGCGCTTCCTCCGGGAGAAAATCCGGTAGTGATTCTTACCTCAGATGCGATCGATGACAGAGGAAGAAGCAAAGTCGTCAGTAAAAGCGTCAGGCGCGAAGTTCTGGTGCCAGTCATCATAAGTGCTGTTCTCTGTGTAGTGGGTTTGTTCGGGATATGAAGGTGCCGCCGGCTGGAAGAAATTTTCCGTTGGTGATGGTTGTGCCGGTGGCGTGCTGTATCCGGCATTATTCTGGTGCGCCTCTTCAATACGCTTCTTCGATATGCGTATATTTTCGCGGTCCTTCAGCCAGCGGTATTTGCCTTTGTTCTTCTCAAGGGCGTTAACGGCTGCTTCAAACAGCAGAACACCGCGTTCATCGTCGCTGTAGTCCACATCGGTACGGCTATCCAGATCGCTGGCCAGCTGTGTGATGGCCAGAAGTGTCTGGTCCTCGATACGAGCATGAAGGTGGCCGTGATACTCTTCCGGACTGGTCGAATGGCAGATGTCCAGAATCTGGCTGACCCGCTCCTGGGATACCGGACGCCGGCGTTCGGCTGCCGGTACTTCACGACAAAGGTCATTGAAATCCGGGCGGCGGATGGGGACGTAACGGTTGATCTTGACGTCCAGTTTCGAAATTTTCTCACTATCCGGGATATAGATGGAGTTGCTGCGAACCTGCTGGTCTTCAAAGACGATTATTCCCTCACCTTCTTTCAGTGACTTGAGCTCATCCAGTTGGATGTTGTCCTGGTCGCGGAACTCCACGCGCTCAGCATCCTGATAGCTCCCCATACTGGTCCGTTCCATGGTGCGCTGCTCAGCATACTGACCCGTACCACCGACTGCGCGGATCATCTTCAGAGTATCTTCCGTATCCTCCGTTTTCATGAACTGCTTGGTACCGAGGTTGGCGTTCACGGAATGCACTTCTTTCCCGTGTTTCAGCATGGCCTGCAGATCCTGGCCAAGGATAACCAGCATGTAACGCAGGCTTCGCATCTGAGCGGCCAGCTTCTCCAGACCTGGTGCGAAGTAGTAACCTACTTCGTCACAAAGGAGCATGAAAGGAAACTTGCTGGCGAACTTCTTCACGGTCAGCGTGTGTTCCGGCGAGCCCTCAATCTTATTCCCTAAATCTTTGGCAATGTTCATCCTGATGTCAGAGATATAGAGTTTACCCAGCGTGGCCGCTTCGTTATCGGAAAGCTCAAGCGCCGGTATGAGCACTACCAGCGTGCGATCGTTATGCAGGATGTCCTGCATATCGATGTCTCCGCCATTTTTAGGGAATATGTGACCATAGGTATCATTGAACATGCTGAGCATGCGGGTGAACTGCTGGATGAGGTAGCCGTGCTGGTCCAGCGCGCCCTGTGACCATTCTCCCGGACGGTTGATAAGATTCATATCGAAGCCGGCGAGGTTGGCCAGATAGTTCTCCATCGGCTTATAGCCTTCTTCGTGCCAGCCTTGTTCCAGCGCCTCACGATACAGACCCACAAATTTAACCAGCGGGAGATAGGACTGAATGACATCCTGCGTCAGCGGCATATTATCCCTGGCCCGCTTGTAGCAGAGCGCGTAAATCAATGCGCTATTCATGGCGCGCGCTTTGTCTTTCCACCCTTCGTCGCTGCCATTGCCGGCGGGTTGCATAGACTCCATCAACTGAGTGATGAAGGTCGGGCTTCCATAAGCAAAAGGGCTTGTACTGTTCGACTGCGGCCGGGATTTATCACCGAGTAACAACTTTTTGAAGCGATCATCATTACCGGTGATGAAGTTCAGAACGTGCCAGTCATCTTCCTGACCGAAGCGTCTGGCCATCGACCAGGTGGCGACGGCGAGGTCTATCTGTGCCTTACCGTCAGAGATACAGCAACCGCGTGCCCAGCACAGAGAATTGAGGTACATGCTGTAGAGCGTTTCCGTTTTCCCGCCGCCGGTGGTGGCCATAATTTGCATATGGCGCAGGGCGTCAGAGGTTTGCAGCCACAACTCCTTGCCTCTGTCCTGCTTGCGTGCTGTTCCCAGGCACAGCGTGCCTTCTGATTTTCCCCGAATAATTTTGGGGAGGTTCAGGTTGAGCAGTGGAATGTTCCAGCTGGCCTCGCGATCTGTCGAGAGGTCCAGACCTCCAACATCCATCGGTATCCGCAATGGTAAGCGAAAGCGCTGATCGCTAAATGCGATCAGCAGGATGGTACCGAGCGGGAGGGATAGCAGCAGTGTGACAGGCCAAATGGCGCCTACCAGAAGAGAAAACACCAGGAGTAGTTGTACGGTAGCCGGCGCCAGGAGTATGCGCTCAGCCTGTTGGCCGTGGACCAGCTTGCTTATTCGCCACCTGTCCACAGGGCCGTGACGTCCTTTCAAATCCATGAAAACCTCCTTACTGGCGGGTATTGAGGAATGACTTCAGTGCCGCATCGCTGGCCATAGCCTGCAGTGGGATCATTCGGCCGTCATCGGTGATGACGGTTGGCGTGCCCGGCATGCGGTACAGCTCAAATGCCAGGTCGTTACGCGCCAGTGCCAGTTTGCCGGCATCGCAAGCAGCCGGGGCAACATCAGCTTTGGCTTTGTCGGTCAGATTGAGCATGCCGGCGCCGGTGTCATACAGGGACTTCCACATTTCCGCTCGTTTCTCAGGTGCGGCGCAGAGCAGGGGGACCACCTCGTCTGCAGTGCGGGTTTTGCCAACCAACGTCACCGGAAAAATCTCCACGTTGTAGTCCTCTGCCAGGGCCTGAACGGTCGGCTCAAAGATGCGGCAGTTCGGGCACTCCGGATCGAGGAATATATACAGTGAACGCTCATGGCCAGAAGACAGGCGAATAGTGAACTCCTGCTTTGCTGCCCCGTTCTTCAGTCGTTCAGCGAGCAGAGCCCGGGCTTCTGCTGCCGCTTCTGGAGAGAGGGATGGCGCGTTCTGGACCTGGGCGCCTTGACTTTGGGGGACTGGCATTTTCGGTGTCGCTGCGGCTACAGCGGGAGGAACAGGCAGAACTGGTGGTGCCACAGGGACCGAAGTGGTCTGGGCCACTGGGACCGGTGTATTTACCACTCCATGGGGTGATGACAGTGTCAGCATGCCTATGGCTACAACCAGGGAAAGAAACGTTCCTGCGAGCACGTAGCTCTTCCACTTTGGCATTGTGGCTGTGGAGACCTTCTGTGGCTGGCTGGCGGTTATGGCCATACGTGTGAGCACATCTGCTGTGGTGTTCATAATCAGGCTGGCGAGCTCACGGTCTTCCGTTGAATAAAGACGGGCGAAGCCATTATTGCTTTGGCGCATCCAAATAACATAGTTTCCGGCGTCCTGCTCCAGGGTGAGCTGATAACGCTCAGCGGTCGGCTTGTTCAGGCAGAAAATGCTGCGATCGTTTAAACGGACTTGCAGGTGCTGGTCGTGAATTTCGGTGCTGATATTGAAAATGGTTTGCTCTGACATGGGATTATCTCATTTTTGGGCGAAAGGAATGGGTGTGGCGGTGTGCGTGAGGTTCTTCTGTGTGGCCAGCTGTTGGGCCAGCATCTTCATCGTCATCCTCAATGTCGTCCTCCTCTTCAGCAGGAGGGCGGGCCGGTCCGGGCGTATCGTCAACAACTGCCCCGATGTTCCGTAGGTCGTCTTCCAGACCATTCAGCGCGAGGCTCATGATGGGATGGCTAAGGCGAACCCTGTAGCGTGCTGCCAGTGTTTCCCAGTGGGCCTGGCTGACAACGCCAGCTGCTTCAACAAATGGCCAGGGGCGACCAGTAGACGCCAGGGTGTACCAAAGCGGACGGTCGAGCCCTTTCAACCAGCGGAAGCGGCGAATGGGCAAGTGCAGATCGTTGTCATGCAGGGCCGAGATGGCCGTACGAACGTAGCCGTACTGCCTGATGAAGTTCCGGGCCTGTTCTGTGGCGATAACCTTTTTGAATGCGTTGTTGGCCAACGTCAGATTCGGGTAGCCAATTTTGTTTCGGTACCTGCGGTCAGTTTTCAACGTGGAACGGTTGAGCACATCCAGCAGCGCTTCAGCTTCCTTACGCTTGTCCAAGAAGTGCTGCAGGCCAAAGATGGCGAACATAGCCCGTTCATGGTCATTAAACGCGTTGAAGAGTGGCGCCACGTCGGCGCCGGTGGCGACTTTGGGCAGTGGGGTCCCCAGCTGGGCAATGAACAGTTCCTGAGCCACCTCCCGGCGTAATCGCTGATTGACGACCAGTTTGTGCTCGATGACGAACTCATCCGGCGTCTGCGCGCTCCGGTGTTCCTCAGGGTCTACGTTCAGCAGCTGCTGCTTTTTATCGCCGTAGGTCAGTGCCGGAATAATTGACGGTGAGAAAGCAGACATAATGCGGGGCAGCGTATGGATAGAAATATCACGCCGGGTACGACTTACCTGGTGCCGGCGAACGGCGATAATGCCGGTAATGACAAGAGGGACCAGCGCAATCATCAGAATGCCGGCAGTGACGTCCATTACGGAAAAAAACTCGCCCCAGGTAACGTCCGGGGCGTTATTGTGCGTTCTGGCCAGAAGGTTAATACGCCAGGCAGCAAACTCATGTGTGCGAGGAAAATCGGCGATACTCCATAGCCAGTAAAGCACTAAGGAACAGGTCTCGACGGTGAGCTGTCGGAAGAACAGGGCTGCGATAATCAGCGTGATAAAGCCGCCGACCACAGCCATTGACCAGTCATGAGACCGGACGTCATTGCGTGGTGGTTGCGCCATAGGAAGGCCTTTGATAGTACGAATGCAAAAGAAAAGGCACTCTGAAAAGAGTGCCTCTGATGAAGGGGTTGCGGCTGCTTAAGAATTATTTCGGTGGCAGAACCAGGTTGATGCCGTTTTTCTCTGCGATCCTTTGTGCCTGATGCTCCACGTAGCCAGGAACATTATTCTCGTAAGTCCAGTTTTGATTGCGCATGGCATTGATTTTTTCATATAACTCGTTCGCCTTGCTTGTTGAAATGGAAACTGATGGAAGTTCAGGTATTCCAGTATAAATAGTGAGTTGCTTTCCCTCGACCTCTATTGATTTCCAGTCATTCATACCGAACCCCATAACTCGAACATCTTTAGGTACGAAGAAATTCAATATTGTGGTATCTGGGTGGTTAATGTATAGAAGCGTACCATTTTTTGTATCGAGAGACAGATAAGTAAGACCAGTCCAGCTTTTCGCTATGTTGGATGGTTGCGCCTCATTGAAATGAGTGTCTCTAAAATATGAGGTGAAAGCTCTGATGTTACGATTTTGTCTGGAGATTATAGAGAATATTAACGCACCTATGAATGCCAGGGAAACCCAAACAATCACCCAAAGTGTAATATCTGATTGTTGAAAGCCATAGTACTTCACATATTTATATATGAAGCCAGCTAAGGCAATGTGAATTGGTAGGCCGAATACCAAATACATGACCGACAGTGTTCCCACTAACGCGACAGACCATTTTTTTGAGTATGTGTCTATGTGTTTAATCGTCATAATAATCGTCCTGATATGTTATCTGAGTCGTTTACTGGCAAGGTTATAAACTTCACTATGCTCACGTTTTCCTACAGCAACAACAGCAATAATTAACTCATCATTAAGAACTTGATAAACAAGTCTGAAGCCAGATGACCTGAGTTTGATCTTGTAGCAGTCCGGCATACCTCTCAGTTTGGCTGAAGGAATATGGGGGTTTTCCGAGCATTTCTTTAGCTTCTTAGCAAACTGCTGTTGAATGGAACGATCAAGGCTGTTCCATTCTTTAAGCGCATCAGTTCTGAACTTAACTTTGTAGATCATAAGTAACGGTCCAGATTGACATCATGCAATGTCTGCTCTGAACGTTCTTTGACTAGGTTTGCGAGCTCCTGATCATCAATAAACTCTAACATTTGTTCGTATAACTCTGCAGGAACGCAGTAGAACGCGGGCTGATTACGATTCAAAATCGCAACTGGATATCCATCTCCTGAGTTGACTGTAGCCATTGGGTTTGTTTTCAACTCAGTGATGCTTGCTGTTGTTGTGCTCAGAATAGTTGTTGGCATAGGAACTCCTGCTGCAATAAAACCTATTTATAGGTTTTATTCTAGCACCAAAAAACTCATTAACAAGTCATTTGTGTGGTTTTTGCCCGGTCTTACCGGGCACCATTTACTTAAACCCGTCCGGATTTCCCGCTGATTTGTTCTGATCCATCCGTTTAATGCCTGGAGCGTGGCCTGCTTTACTACCAAAACCAGCAAACATACTCCGAGCAGATTCGACGGCACCTTTCATCATCTGAGCAGCTTCCCGTCCGCCGAGCCAGGCAATGACATAATCTGGCAGGTAGACCTGTAAGCTGAATGCTGAAGAAACCAGTGTGGTACACGTTCGGGCATAAATCATCAGGATACCAATAATGCTTGCCAACCCAGTTATTGAGTCTGCTTGAACATTTGCCATTGCTGGCAATATCAATATATTTAGCAATGTCCCGATAGCAACTACAACCAAGCTGGCAAAGAAAAAGCCAAATACCATAAGCGATGGTCTGATTGCTGCGTCAATCAAGAAGATATAGCCGTAATTTGCTCTACTACCTTTATCTTCCTCCGTGCCAATATGTGTCGCTGCCCACAAGGAACCTGCTGTAGTTCCAATGAGTACACTCCCAAGCCAGGATGTACAGGCCGTTATCCAATAAATCATTGGGATAAAAGGCAAGAAAATGGAAAGGGAAAATCCAATGCTTAGCATGATAAATAAAATGAAATATACAATTGGCGCAATTGAGCCAATTACACTTTTTGCTAAGTATCCAGCACCTGATACGGCATTGACAATTTTACCAACTCCAGAACCATTCCCCCAGTCAACAAGGCCCTTTGCAACAGTAAATGCAGCAAAAGTTGTTTGAGCAGCCCCTAAGGTATAGTCCCCAATCGATTTCATTTTTAAAAGTGGGTTAACTTGGCTTGAATTGTTTGAATTATCCCCATCCATGACTGAGTGAATTATGAAGTTAGCGAATCTTACACCGTAGGCGTTATCCAGGACTTTTAGCAAAGTAGAGTTCGCCGATTGACCATCATCGATGCTATCGTTCCCCGGTGTGTTCGCCGATCCTAGTGGTGGTGTATATGTTGAATTTTTTCTCTGGGCAAGCAAAGCAGTCCTGATTTCGTCCTGCAATTGACCAACTCCAACTTCCCCAATATTTGAAGGGCCTGTAACGATAGGGCTTTGATTTGCTACGCTGTTAACTTTCTGGTTGGCTGTTGCGAATGACTGGTACCAGGCACCCAGCGAAATCCAGCCACTTTGCTTCAAGTAGTTCGCCAGCTCACTGCGGATTGTTCCTTCGTTGTTCACGCTTGCTGATGCGGAAGTAATCGTGTCCTCATACTGGCGTGCAGCTTGCTGAATCTCCCCTTCAGCATCCGGAAGACGACCTTGCCCTCCATCCTGATAGCTACGCCAGGCGCTGACAAAGTTTTCAGCGTTCTGTGACAGCGTGCTATTCATTGCGGTGAAAGCATTCATCTGAGCATTTTCGAGGGGGCCGGAATTTATCGGCACGCTAAAGGTGAACCAGGAACTGTTGTCAGTTGTTTCCGGTAATTTGGCGCTGCCGCAGAGAGCACTGCCGTTCGAAATGCGTATCTCACGACCGTCAGAAGACCGCTGTTCAGACATTGGTGGTGTGTTGCTACTGATCCTACCCGTGAATAGTGGACACGGGACTAAGTGAGTAAACTCTCAACCAGAGGTGACTCATGACCAAATCAGCCACAACCAGCAACAAGCCCCGCAAGCAGCACTCGCCTGAATTCCGCCAGGAAGCCCTTAAACTCGCTGAA
>NZ_JAFAGS010000066.1 GCF_019237635.1 Pluralibacter sp. | reverse complement strand
ATAAAGTAGTTTTCATAGCCGGAGTTCTTCAGGATATCGCCAAGGCAGACGTTTTGCGGGAAGAAGCTGGAGACGGAGGCCGACGCGTTGCCCTCAAACGGCGCGAACAGCGGTATGCCGCACTGGGAGGCGACCATCCCGGCAATGGTGTAATCGGTGCCCGGCAGTTGCATGGTGTGGCTGAAATCGACGCTTTCTTCCTTCAGGGCGCCGAGCTCCGGCGTCAGGTTGGGGAAGGCGTCGTTGTCAAAGTAGGTGCGCTCCAGGCTCTCGCCGTAGATATACACCAGGTTGAGCTGCGGGTTGGGGATGGTTTTTGACGGCTCTTTGTAATAGGCAGCGAAATCCGGATCGCCCTCGCGGGACTGCGATTTAACCAGCTCGCTAATCTGGTGAAACGCCGGGCTGGCGTCGACTGACAGCAGCGCCAGGGAGAGCGCCAGCAGGCTGTAACCGAAATGGTGCGGATGATGACGGCGGCGGCGCAGCAGCCAGCCGAGGCCGCCAAACACCAGCATCAGGGCCAGCGTCAGGCCAGCGCCTGGAAGTATGTACTTACTAACACCTGCGCCGGTCAGGCTGTTGGTGAGCGTATACACGACGGCATCATTGATTCCATCGCCCGTGAAGTAATCGCTGGCGTACAGCGTCAGATTCAGGACCACAAACAGCCCTAACACGGTAAGCGTGGCGGCGAACCACCAGGTGTTACGGCCCGCTTTCCAGGCGTAAATGACAACGGAAGCAAGAAACAGAGCGATAGAAATCAACCCAGACACAGCACACCCTCAGAGGCGCCAGCCCTCAGCTGGCAGTTAGTCGTTTTTTCGACCAGACAATGTAATTGCAACGACACTTTGTGGCAATTTTATCGTCTTTTAAGTGTGCCTAAATCCAGAATCGACCTAAAGAGGGAGCGAGGCGTCGGCATGGCGGATAAGGCCGCTATTACTGGCCGTTAATGACCCCTTCCGCCAGAGAGGACACGTTGTTGCCGTTGATATCCGTGGCGTCCATATCCGCACCTTTGGCTTTCAGTTCAGCCAGCAATTCATTTCGCTGGAACAGCGAGGCATACATCGCAGCCGTTTGTCCGGCGTTGTTACGCGTGTCCGGGTTACAGCTGGCTGCAAGTAGTCTGCGGGCGATACGCACTTCGCCTTTAAAGATGGCTCCCATGAGGGCCGTGTTGCCGCGCTTATCGCGTATACAGGGGTCTGCGCCAGCGCCGAGCAATTTTTCAACGACCGTGTTGTGGCCATGATACGCGGCGAGTATCACGGCGGTATAACCCTGGCTATCCTGCGCGTTAAGATTATATTTTCCCGCAATTAACGCATCTATCACGTCGCTGTTGCCCTCACGGGCGGCATTCCACAGGTAATCATCCAGCTGTTGTTTGATCTCTTTTTCCGTGGCGGCATCTGATGCGGGTACTACCGATATCACACCTGCGAACAGGCAGGCTAACCAATACGCGGTTTTCATCACATTGTCCTTGCAGCGAGGGCTTGCCCCCGCACGCGGATAACGCTGCGGGGGCAAGGTATCCCGGTTTAGTCAACGAGGGTGGCGGCTAACTTCTGTACGGTTGCCAGATCGCCTTTTGCAACCTGCGTTAATCGGGTGCCGTACTCGTTGTCGGCTTTGTAGAAATAGGAAAGCATGATGTTTTTACTTTCCGTATCGGTGCCCGCCAACGATGATCCCAGGCTGTTGACTAAATCGTCCTGCTCTTTTTTACTGTAGGAACGATAGAGTTCCCCGGTCTGTTTGAAGTTCTGCTCGCGCTGAATTTTTGTCTGCTGGGTGGTGCCTGTCAGCATTGTCTGGCTGTAACGCGCCGACGTCAGCTCTTCGCGTGGATATAGACGACTGGGTTGGTAATTTACGCCTTTGTCCTGCTGCTTACCGCTGTTCAGACTGCCATCCTGATTAATGTTGTTAACCGGGGAGTGCGGGCGGTTTATTGGCAGGCTTAAACCGTTTGCCCCAATGCGGTAAATCTGGGTATCGGCATAGGCAAACAAACGTCCCTGCAATAATTTATCTTCTGAAGGTTCAATACCGGGCACCAGGTTAGAGGGGGCCATGGCGACTTGCTCTGTTTCCTGGAAGACGTTTTCCGGGTTCTTATTCAGCACCATCTGACCAATTTTCCGTTCTGGAATGCCCGGCCAAATCTTTGTGGGATCCAGGGGATCAAAATCAAACGTCGCCAGGTCCGATGGCTTCAGAACCTGAATATAGAGATCCCATTTGGGGAAATCGCCCCGGTTTATCGCCGTGACCAGATCGTGCGTCATATGGCTATAGTCTTTACCCTGTACCTGCTCAACCTGTTGCGGATCAAGGTTCTTTATCCCTTGCAACGTTTTCCAGTGAAACTTGACGTAATGAACTTCGCCCTTGCTGTTGACCAGTTTGTAGGCATGAACGCTGTTACCGTCCATATTTCTGTAGGAGGCAGGGGTACCTTCGTTAGAGTAAAGCAGCGTTAATGTACGAATTGATTCAGGTACATGGGAGAAGAAATCAAAACGGCGGGCGTCGTCATCGAGATTCGTCCGTGGGTCCGGTTTAAAGGCATGTACCATATCCGGAAATTTAATCGCATCACGAATAAAGAAGGTTGGGAAGTTATTGCCCACCAGATCCCAGTTACCTTCGGATGTATAAAACTTTGTCGCAAAACCACGAGGATCTCGTAGCGTTTCAGGCGAGTGGTTACCGTGAACAACGCTTGAGAATCGGACAAATACCGGGGTTTTCGCGCCAGTCGTGAATACTTTCGCCCTACTCAGGTCGGAGATATCTGCTGTGGCCGTAAATTCACCGTATGCTCCGGTGCCCCGGGCATGTACGACACGTTCAGGAATTCGTTCGCGGTCGAACCTTTGCAATTTTTGTAATAACTGGACATCCTGCAATAGCACCGGACCATTGGCCCCTGCGGTTTGCGAATTTTGGTTATCCCCGACGGGGGCGCCATTATCGCGTGTCAGTGTATCGGCATAGAGCATTGGGCTGATACTGAGTGATGTCAGGATGAACAACAATTTGGTTGGGGTAGTACAGCGAACAATATTGTGGCTATTACTCATATTACTCTCCTCGTCTTTTAGTGGTAAAGGCTTGTCCATGGAGAGATGCCCTTGCAGCACGCGTTTAATTTTTTGCTCAGGACATGCATCCCGCATCCACCCCGTGATAATGCTCTCGTCTGGGGTCAGAATGGGTGGTCAGAAATTGTATTAACAATATCTGGCGTTATGAGTACATCCAATAGTCCATTCACTATCACATTAATAGGCAAAGTATTATGTGACGCCACACTTACCACGCCCCGGTGTTGAAAGAGGGATGACGAGGGTTTATTTATTTTTTTGACAGTGCGTTTTTTCTGTCTGCATCACATATCTGGAAAGAAACAGGGACTGTAAATAAAAAGGAAATCTGCGAGGGATGTTTAATATTACACAGCACCTGGTTCATTATTACATTATTATTGTTTTGCAAAAATGAATAGTTGCGTATTTTTAAATAAAATACCCTTGCGCGTAATGCGTAAAAAAAGAACCCACCCGCGCTGGCGGCGAGTGGGTGCGGGGTCAGGAGAGGAAGCTGGCGCCTTGTTTCAGGACGAGGTCGCAGGCCTTGGTTTTGACCTGCTCCGCCAGCGGCGAATTGCCGATAGCGCTCAGGTTCAACTGCTGGCCGTTCTGGGCATTC
>NZ_JAFAGS010000032.1 GCF_019237635.1 Pluralibacter sp. | reverse complement strand
TGTTGCAGTGCAGAAATATCATGACTTTCACTGTGTCTGACAATAATGCCATTCATCTTCCTCTCCATTGCGTTGAGTTAGTGCATAACTTTCTCTGCGGCATTTATCAGCCGGACTTTAATAAACTCCTCATTCTCGGGCTGACGGGTGAACCCAACCCCCAGTATGCCCGCAACGGCGCCATAATACGGGGGGATCGTCGTGGCTACTCCGCCTTTATTTATCTGTCCAGTGGATCGTCAGGGGGTATTCCAGCCAGGGCAAAGGAACTACATTCACCGGCCATGACCAGTCGTTAAGCAGCACATCAAAGGCCTCAGGTTGGATACGCAGAATAGTTTTCCCCGGTTCAGGCGATATCCAGCCCGGACGCAGCAAAAACCACTGCCGGATATCTTCCGCCGACAGCTTTTGCCAGGTGGACTGCAGTGATGCAGGCAGACCCGTCAGCCACTGCCGGAGCTGCTCCCGGGTGACCTCATCCGGCATATCCTCAGGTGTTATTTCTCCTTCTGTCGGTAACCCGCACAGCAGTCGGCTGACCCCCGCTTCCGGTGGAGGCTCATTCTGCCGGAGTGCCAGCCACGACAGGCACCCTGCTGCCCGGCGTTGCGCCTGCAGGCTGACAAACTGTTTCCCTTCCAGCAGGCCCAGATGGCGGAACAGGCCGGGCAGCATGGGCCACAGCAGCGCCATGCCGGCGCAGCTGACCGGTTGCCACTGTGCTTCTGAAAGCGGGTCAAGTTTCCGGTTCTCTGGCCGGGACGACTGAGACGACTGAGACGACTGAGACGGTAGGTTATTGCGAGTCAGTAGCCTATGCCACTGCGCGCGCTGGGGGGCAGACAGCGTCGGCCGGACGCTTTCCACCACCACAGGGTTCTGCCAGAGCGCCCGCAGCCAGGGTATCAGAGGAGCAGGCGGTGACACCGGGTGCCGGAACAACGTCTGTATCAGCCGGACGTCATACCGCTTCACCGGCGCTGCGGATACCGCCACCCGCAATTCCGGTGGTATACCGGGTATGGTCGTTACCGGAACGGGCGAGGCGGGTAGCTCCGGGTGTTGCTGAAAATAATGCAGCGCACTGAGCCATAACGAATCCCCCGTCACGTCGCCCTGTTGCGATACATCAGGCGCCAGCTGGCGACACAGGTTACGCACCGTCTCCTCCCGTAGCTGACGGTATAACGTCGCCCCTTCCGGCAACAGGACATACTCCGCCAGGACTGGCAGCCAGATATCCGGCGCCAGCGCCAGCTGGCGGGCCAGCCAGCTGTCGACAGGCTCTTCCCCCGAGCGCAGCACCTGCTCCAGCAACACCCGGCACTGCGCCGGGGAGTCTCGGGTCCACAAATCCGCCCTCTCCGCGAGCAGTTGCCGGAGCGCTTGCTCCAGCGCACGTTCCAGCCGCTGGCAGAAAGTACGCTCGAAAAACGCTCCGGGAATGTCGCCCAGTGTTAATACCAGCGGGGACTCCAGTCGGATGGAGAGTCCGGCTGGAATAATTCTGGAAAACATCCGCTCCAGTAACATTTTTAATTCACGGAGGAATAACCTGCTGATTCGATCAGAGTAATAATCGGCTTGCGAATAATCAAGATCAACACGAAAACACAAGCGATTTATATATAACATAACCACCTCTGACAAAATTCAGATTATAACTTAATAATAAACGCTAAAATATAATATGCGGGTAAGGTATTGACCGTATGGGTGTGTGCAGAAAGTGTAACCGTATGCCCATGCCCGGCTCCTGTTGTTCCGTCAACGGAACCTGTATATCCTTCGTAGATATTACCGGACCACAAACAGTCAAAACCAATAGCTTCGGACCCTCCCCTCCAGTATCCATCATAAAATGGATTGCCTTCATCGCAATTTACACCCGCAAAACCAATGTTATGTTTATGATTGGGTATTTGGTCGCTAGTCAATTCTACAGTTGATGTAGCTACATCTTTAGACTCACCGTCTGAAGTTGTGGTAACAGTATATGTTTTACTCGTTCCACTTCCCGATATTGTTGCTCCTCCATCTTGATTTGCTTCAGTCACTGCTCCACCCATTATAAATTTATTAATCAAATTAGGTCGCCCATTATTACCATCGCAAAATGCCCAACCGGCTGGGGCAGTCGAACCTGAAAACATCATTATCATACCACTTACAAACAGTTGCTCAGGTATTAATCCAATACCAAAGGTATCAACCTTAATCCCTTTATTTGATTCAACCACCACTCCGACACCACTTTCATCAACCTTAATCCCTTTGTATGGGTCAACCACCACTCCGACACCACTGACATCAACTTTAATCCCTTTGTTTGCATCAGGCAGTACTTTCAGCTGACTATTGCTATCCAGTATCAAACCGGTGTTATCCGCCGGATCAAAATCCGGACTGAGCCCCACAGCTTTACGCCCACAATCTGCCACATCGATCAGTGCCGCAAAATCTGTTTCCAGAGGAATGCTACGCTCCTTAAAACGACTTTTCAGGTCTACTGTTGATGGTCCCACTGTCTGCTGGGATAAAATATTTTTCTTCTTAGCCATAAGAATAATCTCCGGTTTCATAGCGACTACATTCATTTATACCGTCACAGCGTTCAGCACCGAGGTGCTGAACGTGTATATTTCATTCATATCAATGAACTACAACACAATCCGGTGCACGACATAACCCAAAGTCATGTCATAATTAGTTCCGTTATAAACATCGCCAGTTTCCAGCGAGACCTTATCGTACATCGTCGTACTAGGGTGATCAGTGTCTGTCCAGTATCTGGAATCACCACTGACAAAACCAGCTGTGGAGTAGAAGCTCAGTGCCCCCCATTCCGACCACAGAATTCCCAGTTCACCCCGCGTCGGCAGGTTGACTGTCTTCAGTTGGGCTGAGGATGGGGATAATACATTCGTCGAGTTGGTCAGCTCGCCAGTCGCTGGGGTTGCCGCGAGATCCAACTCCCAGTGTTGACGTGTGGTATCCTCCATATTGGTAAACCACTTTTGCAGCGTAAACGTGTAACTCTGCGCGGCAAGCCCTGGTATCTTAGGTGTCGCGGTGATAACCACCGTTTTCGTCGCACCAGCCGGCGTTCCCGTGAATGAAACATTGCCGCTGGCGTCCACGGTCAACCATCCCTGACTCTTATCCCAGTCATAACTGCTGTTATTACTGGCATCGCCATCAATCACCAGCCGAAATTCCGCCCCCGGGAACCCGGTCTGCGGAAACTTATCACTCGCACTCAGATCAAACTGGTGACCGTTGACCTCGGCATAGCCTGTCATTGGCTGGGGTGCCGCCGGTGTCAGGGATACCGTTGTGGTATGGCTGCCTGTCACCTGGCCACTCAGCATCGGACTGATAGTCACCGTGACTGCCGTTGTTAAGACCCCTGACAAGAGGGTTGTGTAGCTCCCGGAATTCACCGGTTCTTCTGTCACTGAAGCCAGAATAATGCCGTCTACCGGGCTCACGTCAAAACTCACGTCAGCTGCCCGCCCGGTGATAGCATTGTCATGCGCGTCCCTTAGCATCCAGGTGATGGTACTGATCTCTTCCCCGTCGGCCACAATAGACGACGGTACTGCCGTCAGTGCTGAGTACGTATCCGCCGGTTCTCCAGGGATAAACGTCACCACTTCCTGCCGGCTAAGTTCATTTACCGTCGCCGTCACAGTACAATTACCCGCGCGGGTGCTGGTCAGTGTCTGAGTTGCAATGCCGTTAGCATCCGTGATCCCCGATGCGCCGATGAGTGCGCTATTATCAGCTGCAAAAGCCACTGCTAAACCTGACTGAGGAATACCTTCTTCATCCAGAACCGTAAGCGTCACGGTAAAGCGTTGTACGCCATCAGCCACAACGTCATTCCCCGTCACAACCAGCGCGATTTGTCCCACATCAGGCACATAGAGCAGTTGATCCTGAATGATCACTTCACTGTTCCACTCGCTACCATCGCTGCCCACGACCGCTGTTTTCTGTTCAGGGGTGGCAATATACATGGAGCCAACCCCCTGCAACGGAGCAGGAAGTTGTCCCAGCGCCAGCAGATACATCAGTTCATACGACGAATCCCCCAGTACTGCTCTTCCGTTTTGCCAGTCGCTATAGGTCTTCGCAAATTGCTGAAATTCCCACCAGGGTTTCCAGTGGATTAACACCCCTGTATGTGACGGGATCTCGGCCAGAATCACCTCCCTGACCCAGACCTCTGTCGCATAGGGATCGGAGGTAAGGCCAAGCAACAGCTGCTGGTTGAAGACAACACTGAGCATAAAGGAAAAGCGATCCGTTGAAGCATTTGCATTGTCTAAGTGCCACTGATAATGGATGCACTCATCGTCTGACGGAAAAGACTCTTCTGCCCTGACGATAAGGGTGTTGGCAATACGGTCCATGGATACGATTTGTAATCGCTGCCCAGTCAGGTCTGCTCCCTGACCAGGGTTTACAGAGGTCGTCATATATTCCAGTACCAGCCAGTCCTCCTTCTGCACCATCACCGGAAACGGTGAACAGATAAGCCGCTTTTCATCAGCAGCCAGGTCGGACTGATCGTCATCATAGCGGAGCGGGTAGTCCATATCTTCAAGCCACACCGGGCTATTTTGCCAGGCCAGCTCCTCTGGTGGTAATTCCAGAATGGTATCGAGGTTAAACTCCAGCTGCCTGCTGGCTTCGACATCTAACCAGAGGTTATTTCTGATTTCATCGACACGGATGACCATTTGTCCACGAATTCGCAACACGCTGGTCGAGCCGTAATGCAGCAGAAGATCGATCATCTGCCCTTTTTTTATGCCCGACAGATTCGTACTGGAGATGACCAGATAACGACGGCGATCCTCGTCAGACTGCAACCTGGCTATTACGGGCGTCTGCGGTTCATCATATTGTGCTAACGGCTGTACCGGCATCAGCGCCCGGTGCTCAACCAGATAGAACGGCAAGTCTTCCAGTGAGGTTTTGTCATCAAAGATTTCAGCCCCCCCCAGACCAAGCCGGGCGGCGATGCGCCGGTGCAGGGCCGAGACCTTATCCACCCGGATATTGGAACGGTGGTAGGTCAGTTCCGTATGGCGGGATAAAAAGCCCTGCTGTGAGGCCAGGAACCGGTTAGCAGGCTGGCTGAAGACCGCAGGCGCCAGCAGGCTGTTAAAATAGCCGAGCAAAAAGCCGGTGATGGCCAGCTCCTGTTCCCGGTCATGACGGCTCCTTGCCAGGTAGCGCTCCAGCGTCTGACGATACGCCTGGTGAACCTCATCACTGACACTGTCGTCGTTAAAGGGCCATTGATGCCCCCAGACCGCGTCCCCTTCCCGCCGGAACGACAGCAGTGCGGGCAGTAACGCCAGCTGCTGACAACCATCAGCCAGCAGTTGCTCGAATGCCAGTAAAAACTGGTGCAATTGCGTCTGTTGCTGGGTTCCCGCGGGTATTCGCAGGTTATAGCAGGGAGGGACAAGGTCGGTAGCCGGGTAATAGCGCCCCGGGTTACGCCAGCGGCCATAAGGCATAACCTTTTCTTCGTTATGGATAAGGGCTGGTCGTTCGAGTTCTGCCGCAATCGCGTCCCTGGATGCCGTCAGCTGCACATCACCGCTGGCCAGCAGTTCCACCAGATCCCCGTCCGCCAGTACCGCCAGCGGATCGCTGCCCCACAGCAAGGGGTAAACACCAGGTCCGCGGGTCTCCCATTCCCAGCGGCTGCTGACGGAGTTGTCTGCGAGCGCCTCCAGATGGCGGATCCCTTTAACCCCCGCCACATCCTGCAGGGCACTGACCAGACCACTCAGATTAACAACGGCAGGGGTTGTACCCTCTATCGGCGAAGGTAGTCTGGGGATCCAGCCGTACTGCAGCCAGGGCCCCTGGTGGATATCTTCACTGCGCATCCCCTCTGCCAGCAGCTGTTCCGTTGAGACGTGCTGGACGGCGGGTGTGACATAGTTTTCCGCCACCTGGTAAATATCCGCCAGAATGGCGGCAATATTGCTGTTGGTGCCGATATCGTCTTCAAGCTCAATCACCACCTGCAGGGAAAAGTCTTCAGGCTCCAGCCAGATAATTTTGCTCACCGCCTCTCCCAGGTTGCGGTTATTGCGCAGAAAGATATCCAGAACTGCCTGCGCCACCTCAGGATTCAGCAGGGTTTCCCGCGATGGCAGCAGATAAAGATGATAGTTTCCCAGTAACTCAAGACTGATTGCGCTGTCTTGCGTTGGTGGTTGAATGAAGCTGTATTCACGGGATGTCGTGTCATACCAGTACTCATAACGTTCTGCTTCCGGCTCCCGGATCAGCTGCGCATTGAGAAACAGAAAGTAACCCTCCTCTGTATCCGTACTGCGTAAATCCAGCAGGGCCCGCCGGTAATCCTCTTCACTGATTGGCCCGCAGGTCAGGGCCTGCTGGGGACCAAACTCAGGTGGAAACAGCCCTTCACCTTCCGGCTGAACCTCCGGTGTCAGCAAATCCGTCAGCGGTCGGGTCTGGCGGTAGGCCAGATCGGCCACGCCATACCCCTGCGTTTCCAGCAGCGTGATCCCCGGATCATGTTCCGCCATATCCGTCCAGTACTGACCGCTGCTGGTTTTCAACACCTGCATCGCTTGCGCCAGCAGCGTTTCAAAGTCAATTTCATCCCGGACGACCGGGAACAACTCATTGGTATTACTCATAATCCGTCCTTAAATCGTGTCCGGCCAGCAGAGGATCAGAACCTCGTCGTCACGGCCCTGAACGGAGTTTTCACTGTCGTTCAGGGTCAGATTGATAACGTGATCGACATAGGGTTGTTGCTGCAACGTCGCCATGACGTCGTAATAGTCAATCCGGTTCGCCACTGACGCCCCGGCCGCCGCCCCCGTACTCCATGGCATATACTGCGCCGTCAGCGTTTCACGCAGCTCCCGTTCAGCCCAGGTATGGCTGACGCCAGGACGGAGTTGAACCTCATACACCAGATCAACATCAATATAACGGGGGTTATCAATCCTGATGTTCTGCCAGAGAGATGCCAGCCCCTGCAGAAAATGGCTCATCGCATCCAGCCGGGCGGCGTTAAACACCGGGCGCAGGGCGTCGTCGTTATCTTTCTCAGTGGTCAACGGAATAACGATCATCTTTTGTTCCGTCAGGGCCGGAACGGTGGTCAGCACGGCCCCGGAGGGGGTGACCACTTCAAACACATACGGAAAGGCCGTTTTGAGGATCATCACAATATCGGGCCAGGTCAGCGCCCGGTTACGGTGGGAAAGCCGCTGGGCCACCCGGGTGACGAACGCCGTGCTGGTTTCCGCTGGCTGACCACCCCAGGACGCCCAGGGTTGCTCCACCCCTTCCAGACCTGGGATATCGGCCTCCGTTTGCTCAATAGTCCCGGCGGGCAGAGGTTCTTCCACCACCTGGCTGTCCAGCGTCGTGACATTGAGCAGCGTGGCGGTCATCCCGTTGGTGATAAGCCCGTTCAGCCAGGGATAAACAGGGGGATCTACAGGGGTGATATCAGCCCGGAACCAGTAACGCCCTGGCGGCATCGCCTGGGCCTGATGACTGGCATCATCCGGCAGGACGGTCGACCAGAGGCCGCTGCGAAACAACCCCTGTGTCTCGTCCGTCAGTTGCACACCCAGCGCCTGCCACTGGTTTTCCACCGTCAGGTACCGCCAGGTGAGAGTCAGACGCTGCGGACTGTTCAGGTTCCAGAACAGAGATAACGCCTGTCCGGGCTGAATATCCCGAATCCCTAGAAAAAGCTGCACGCTGTTCACCGGTTGCTCAGTGTCTGCATAACC
>NZ_JAFAGS010000107.1 GCF_019237635.1 Pluralibacter sp. | reverse complement strand
GTGCATGCAGCGCAAGATCGGTGCTCACCAGCCCCAGCGTTTTCAACTGCTTTCCGGCCAACAGCTGCGCGCCGCGGTTAGGCACATAGTTCAGGTCAGCCATCGCCTGCTGCACCTTCTCCCGGGTACGGGCGGAAACATGTTCAGCCTGGTTAATGACCCGGGAAACCGTCTGGTAAGAAACGCCTGCCGCGCTCGCAACATCATAAAGGGTTGTGGTTTTCATCATCACACAGGTCTAAGAACAGATGTCGCCAGTATAGCCTGACTCGTCTCACCAGATTGTGAGCGCTTCATAAAAATCATTCATGCTTCCACCTTATCACTTTCGGTGCAGCAGGCTGGCCGCTGGCGAAACCAGGGCAAACAAATCTGGATCAGCGGGCCTATCACCAGCGCATACAGCACCGTACCCGGCCCAAAGGTTCCGCCCAGCAGACAACCGACGATCAGAACCGAGACTTCGATGCTGGTGCGAATCATCCGCACCGACCAGCCCGTTCTGGCGTGAAGGCCGGTCATCAGGCCGTCACGCGGCCCGGCGCCAAAGCCAGCGCCAATGTACATTCCCGTTGCCAGCGCGTTCACCACCACGGCCGCCAGCAGCAACGCGCTGCGCACCCACAGCGATTCCAGCGTCGGCAGCACCGCAAGCGTGGCATCGGCGGCCAACCCCAGCACAATCACGTTGCTCAATGTCCCAAGCCCCGGTCGCTGGCGTAGTGGAATCCACAGCAGCAGCACCAGCGCGCCGGTCACGATCATGACCATACCGATGTTCATCGACAGCAGCCGGGCGACCCCAAGATGGAAAACGTTCCACGGGTCGGCGCCGAGATCGGCACGGACAAACATCGCGGTGGACACACCGTATAAACACAATCCGGCATACAGCTGAATCAAACGTCGCAGCACGAGAACCTCACATCATCATTGCCTAAAACGTCATCATCATCAAAAATGGACCTATATTTAATGACCAGTTTCAGGAAAGTGGACTGCTATGAATACACGCCGTTCCGGAAGTCAGTCGCTGGTGCGCCTGTTAGGGCACTGGCAGGAGGAAAATGCCCGCACGCCGCTATGGCGACAGCTGGCGCAGGCGCTGCGGCTGCTTATCCTCGACGGGCGTCTGGCGCTCGACAGCCGGCTTCCCGGCGAGCGCGAACTGGCGAGCGCGCTCAACGTCAGCCGGACAACGCTTGCCAGCGCGCTGGCGCAGCTGCGCGATGAGGGGTATATCGCGAGCCGCCACGGCAGCGGCTCGCGGGTCATGCTGCCTGCGCAGAACCCGCGAGTGCCAACGCGCATGTCCAGCGTCCAGGCGCTGGATCTCTCAACCGCCGCGCTCAGCGCCGGGCCGGAGATCCATCAGGCCTACAGCCACGCAATCCACCTGTTACCGCAGCACCTCGGCAGTTCCGGCTATGACCAGCAGGGGTTGCCCGCTCTGCGAGAGGCTATCGCCCGCCGCTACACCGAGCGTGGATTGCCGACCCGAGCCGATGAAGTGATGGTGGTGAACGGCGCCGTCAGCGGGCTGGCGCTGACGCTACGGATGATGACCGGCCCGGGTGACCGCGTGGTGGTCGATAACCCCACCTACCCGCTGGCGCTGGCGGCGATTCAGGGCGCATCCTGTCGCCCGATCGGCGTCGCCCTCCCCGGTCAGGGCTGGGATGTCGCAGGGTTTAGCGCAGCATTCGCCCAGACAGCCCCCCGTCTCGCCTACCTGATGCCGGATTTCCATAACCCGACCGGCCGCTGCATGGACCACACGACGCGCCAGCAGGTTGCCGACTTAGCGGCGCGGACCCGCACCACCCTGGTGGTGGATGAAACGATGGTCGACCTCTGGTATGACGCAGCCCCGCCGCCCCCGCTGGCGGCGTTTAATCCCGACGCGCCTGTCATCACCGTGGGCTCGACGGGAAAAAGCTTCTGGGGCGGTCTGCGGCTGGGGTGGATCCGCGCCGCTTCCCGCACCATCGCCTCGCTGATTCAGACCCGCGATACGCTCGATCTCGGCTCCCCGTTACTGGAGCAACTGGCCACCTGCTGGCTGCTGGAAAATGCGCAGCATTTGCTGCCCGCAAGACGACACATGCTGGCCGCGCGGCGTGATATGTGCAGCACGCTGATGGCGGAATACTTCCCGGCATGGCGCTACACGCAACCCGAAGGCGGGCTTTCATTCTGGGTGGAATTGCCCGGTATGCTGGCGACCCTGTTCGCAGCAAGGGCCGAAGGCGCAGGAATACATTTGGGCACCGGTACGCGGTTTGGACAGGACGGCGCGTTCGATCGCTGGCTGCGTTTGCCGTTTACTCAGCAGGATAATACGTTGCGGGATGCGTTTAAGACGTTACAGCCTATCTGGGATTCACTGAACGGTCAGCAGAATAATTCTCGTACAAGAAAAATAATATAAGAAAACAATGACGAGCCTGTCTTTCATCAGACTCGTCTAAATACATCGTCCTTAATGATATGAGATGATTGTGTCTTTCTTATGTCCACACATCATCACCGATCCTGATGTCGATGAAATGACAACAGGATGACAAGTATATTAATGCTGGCGTGGAATGGGGAACCCCTTCAGGGAAATAATAAAGCTATCGCCCTCTTTTTTTATTTTGGCGCCGGTATCGCACCAGTCGGAAGCAATGCGAAAGAACTCATCACTGCCCACATTCCAGTTAAGGCGAACATGTTTCACATAGCCAGAACGCAGAAGCTCGCAGGCTTCACCGTAGTTACTGGCGACTGAAAGTTGTGCTTTCATTTTTTCTTCTTCAAGAATTTACGTAATGCTTTGATTTCTTTAGGAGTAAGAGGAGTTACTTCTTCTTCGGTATGCTGGCTGTCAACGTCGTCTTCTGATACTCCCGCCTCTTCTGCACTTTCAAACGCAAGCTGCAGAAGTCGTTCTGTTGCTGCACTCAGAGTTTCATTATTCGATTCAGCGTAATGACGCAGGTGTTCTTTCAGTTCGGCTGTAATTTTAACATTCAATACCGCAGTAGTCATGGCCATGCTTCCCGTGCAATAAATTTAACTAATTAATACACTAAGTTAACAAACCGATCCAGAAATATATTTCTGGCTTATGACAACTGATAATTACCCACCGTTATTTTTCATCTTAATTATGACATTAAAATGACATATATATTTCAATACAATGACAATGTTAATTTGGGCTGCATAATATGCCCCCCAAATTAACCCTGTTAAGAATATGCCTTTCCGCTAGCGTTTCGCCAGTCCTTTTGCGTACTCGACAAGCTGATCCAGCACAATCCCCCACCCTTCATGGAATCCCATCTCTTCGTGGCGCTGACGATCCTCTGCGCTGCGGTGACGCGCCAGCGCGGTATATTTCGTTTTTCCCTCCCCGGCGTCTTCCAGGGTAAGAATCGCGGTCATAAACGGGTTTGCCGCCGGTTTCCAGCCTTCTGTATAGGCATCGGTAAAAACCAGCTTTTTCCCCTCTTCAATCTCGAGGTACACGCCTTCGTTTTTCATTTCGTGGCCGTCAACGTCAAAAGCCGCGTTAAAACGCCCCCCAACTTTGAGCGAAATATCGCATGACGTCACCCGGTGCGGCTTTGGCACAAAAAAGTGTTTGATGTGTTCGGGCGTTGTCCAGCACTCCCAGAGCAACTGGCGCGGCGCGTCGACAACGCGTTCCAGCAGCAGGTCGGTATTGGGATCGAATGACATACGGAGCTCCTCCGTCAGATGAAAAATTAGGGAAGCGCGATGCAGGGCATCGCGCTTACGCGTAACAGGCAGTGTAGTTAAACGCGGGCATTCTTCCACTTTCTCCACTCATCGCGGGTGATTTCCCACAGTTCGGAGTCGAGTTCACCCGCGACATACGGGCGCTTATCCATGCCGACCAGTCGCATACCGCTACGGCTGGAGATATTTTTTGAACGGGTGTTGGCGACCGCTTTCGGCGCCCTTAGCACCGGTTGGTCCAGCGACTCAAACCAGAATTCGGTGACGGCATCGCAGGCTTCCGACATGTATCCCTGCCCCTGCCATTCCGGCACCAGCCAGAATCCGCGGTTGTTGTCCGGCTGTTTCATCAGGCAGATAACGCCGATAAGCGTTTGCGCGTCCTCTTTACGTCGCAGCGTCCAGAACCAGCCTGTACCTGCAACCGACGCCGCCAGTGCGA
>NZ_JAFAGS010000078.1 GCF_019237635.1 Pluralibacter sp. | reverse complement strand
ATTTTTATTTGTTTTTTCTGTAAAAAACTTTGAAAACTCTTTCTGAAAAACAGATTTTATCCCATCCTTCTTATACGCATATAAAAGACATATACCCTTTCTTGATTCCAAAGGAATATAAAATCTAAAATAATAATTCTTAACATCAGCATGATTTTCTTCCTTTGAAAACGCTAATTGATTATCATCTGTGTTAATTATATCATTTTTGATACCATAATGACCTAAACTCATCCAGCCAGAAATAACTCTTTCTTGGGATTTTGAAGTGACATGATGGAACTTATATGTTTCCTTGCTATTATCAATTTTTTCAAAATCCTTATGTAAGGAGGTAAATTGTTCAATTAAATTAAATAAATCATACTGTCCTATTTTGTTTAAACAATCGTAACGTTCCTCAACATTTTTCGATTTATTATTCTCATTATAACAACGAATGAAGTAAGGGGCTAATGAGTACATTACACATCCTTATAGAAGACTTTATTTATCACTGCATTATGTAATTACGTAAAGCTTTACCTAAAACCCATAACAATGAGCAAGCTAACAATAACCAAACTCAAACATCACCTTGATACTCTTTTACTCGCAGTCTATGGATTTTAACTCAGACTGCCATTTATAACACTAAGTAAAATAATGGTAAATATATTTTTTTGTACAAACATTGTCTTTTATTATAGCACTTGCATCAGCAAGAGACACTTCAGGATAAACACCCAGTGCCAGCATCTTTTGCTTTCCGCCAAAGCGGTATTGCAAACGCCAGTATTTTGAACCATTTGGGTGGACAAGAAGATGCATACCATTGCCATCGGTCAGCTTATATTGCTTGTCCGTTGGCTTGGCTGTTCTGACTTTGATATCCGTTAGAGCCATGCTTATCTCCTCCCTGTTGGTATAAGCATTATCGAACCGGAAATACCATCATCTGTACCAACATGTGTTGGTAGATGTACGTTGAAGTCGGTTGACCTTGAGAGAGTTAATATAGCGCGAAAAGTAGGTAAATGCTGGATTTCAAGCACAAAAAAAGCCGCCCTTGAGCGACTTGACTCCATCTGTATGTTTAGTCCACAAAAGTCCCACTCGAAAGAAGCTCTTTCACGAAGTCTCTGCTTGCTTCAATGGCAATCCGGTGGCGTTTTTCACTTTCCCGCATGCGCTTGTGTTCTTCAATAAATGCTTCCATTTTGGCATTATTATCATCTTCATTTTCAGGTCCGCAGATCATACCCCCAGAAGTGATATGATGAGAATTTGAATCTCTCAATGCTCTCGCCAGTTTCCCATCTATGGTTAAGGCAGCTGAAGCGGGGGCATAGCGAGAGTGACTTTGATTAGAGAATTGACTGTGAATATTACAGTTTGTATAAATATCTAAATCTGCAAGCCCCATCAAATTTCCTTTTGAAGTTAATTTTAGAATTTGAGTAAATAAAAAATCTTTCTCATTATTGAATGTATTGATGAAATCTCTGTCGTTACTTTCGCACTCAATAATATATTTGTGTATATACTGAGTAAAGAATTGACTTGATTTGACTTCGTCAAAATATTCAAGCCCTAAAGGATAAAAAAGCGCATCAGCTGCAAAAGCAGGTGGGACTAATATGTATTCTGTGCCAATTATAGGGAATCCAGCCACACCAGAGCCAGCACGCTGAACGAAGTTCATATGCCAGTTTTCATTTTGATATGCAATCAAAGTTTTTTTTATTTTTTTAGCATCATTTTCAATCAATTGTAAATATTGCTCGGCCCCCTGATATGTCTCAATGCCATCAAAGAATAACTTTGAGCCCAACTCTTTCTCTATCAGATTTTTTAATTCTTTAAATTTAATCCAGTGCTCATGAGTGCTTTTTAAGTTTTTTTGTCGAAGATATTCATAAAATACACTCGGCCTTACCACCAGATCAAAATGAAAAGGTAGCTTCTTTATGAGTTTAAATGCCAGAAGGATAGACAGGAGTCCTTCTGAGACGTTCCCTTGCCGGTATGACTCTAGGCGCATGATTATGTTGGAATCTAATACTAACCTGTACGGACCTTCAAGAATTACTGCACTTTCAATCTGATTGAATAAGGAAGAAAGGTTCTGAATGAATGTGTTTTTGCTTTTTTGCTTCAGTGCCTTAAACTGCATTGCAATTTCTTGTATTTCCATATCTCAAATTCCCACTATAAATAATTGTTAATTTTAAGCATGATTAACCTTACTCAATTACGTCTGAAGTTGCCACTTTGAATGAGGGAAAGATAGAGGGGCACAGCTAAAAATGTCTATAAACAGGAACCTCATCCCTTAAAGATAAAAGCAGGTTATTTACATATGTTAATTCAATGGGTTGTTTGCAACTTAATACTACCACTGTATAAATAAACATGCTACAATAAGTCCTTTCACAGCTAAAGAGTATTCAGAATGGATGAACTAGATTTTAAAATCAAAATAATGGAGTTCTTTAGCAATACTTCAGATAAAATTATAAACTTCGAGTTTCCTTTTGATTATAATAAAAGGAGGTGTGACGTTCTAATACTAGAGAATAACAATACGACTGCCATTGAGATAAAAAGCAATGTTGATAAGCTTACAAGTCTTAAGGAGCAGCTTTTTTCTTATTATCAGGCATTTAATACGGTTTATGTTGCTTGTGGCGAAAAGCATATTCATGAAATTAAATCAATTAGAGGTAGATTTGGGATTATTTATATCGATAATAACGAAACCAAAATTATAAGAAAACCAAGATACAGAAAAATACTTAACAGTCGTATGATTTTAGATATGCTGGATAAAAATTTTTTAGCAAAAGAAACACAAATTAAAATAGCAAACAAGCAACAGCTAATTGAAAAAATATTAGCTAAATATACCCCATCAGAAATTCAAAACATTTACTATACTGTTTTGAAAAGCAAAACCTCACCGATATATAATATATTCTTAAAAGAAAAAGGAGGGGTTATAACCCGAGAGGATATTTCCCTCCTAACATTAAAAAGTACAAAGTTATCCATTAATTAATGCCATTCGAGACATATGAATATTTGATCGCACAGATATCCAATAAGACGGACTTTTTCCTCCTGGATCTCCAGCACTCGTCTTCCTAATTTCAGTCATTCCCCAACATTTGAGAGTATCTATTTTAAAATGAGTCAGCAAAGTAATCCTTTTTGCACACTCGATATAACCACCTTCCTCACGACGATTTCTAGAAAAGTAAATCATATTTGAAGTTGGATAATCTATTCGCGGGATCCAGTTATAAGCTTTACTTTCATTTCTATTGGGATGAATGCAGGCATAATCACCGAAAACTATTGTTTTTTTAATACCTAAAACTTTTAATCCTTTGACTACTTTTTCGAAAAGCGGCAGCGTTTGAAGGGGAAAGCTATTATTAAACTTATCTCCCGATACCTTTTCTAAGGTAGAGGCTGGAAATGAGGATGATGCAAATACAATTTTTCCATAAAAATTATCGGGTAACTCAGAATAAAACTCATAAATAATGTTCAGCAGAGGAGAGACATCACTTATTTCATCAAAGATATATCCCCCATCAAAAATTAAACATCCAATATCTGTATGATTTTGACGAATGAATTTTCGTAATGTGAAAAATAAATCATCCAGATCAGGTTCACATATTGGAATTCTTACAGCTATTTTTTTTACTGAGGTACATAATTGCTCTGACTCAAGAAGTAAATCGTCTAATGTGCTATCGGGATAAGCTATAAGAACAGGAACCACATTCAAATTATTTGAACGTACATCTGAAATAAAGTTACACCAATTTTCAAAACCATTTGCATCTGATTGAAATGATTCAATCTGTTCATTTGATAATGACTCAATACTGGTTAAATCCAAGATGAATTCATTTGTTCCAATAAGTTCTTTAATTTCGTCGATTTTTCTATATACACAACTTTCTTGGTTATTTTTGCTTTTCCTAGATTTAGTTAATTCTAAGATTGGTGTAAAATTCTTCCACGTATTAACATCTAATTTTTTTAATGCACGCATTTCTGCTATTGTAGTTTTTAATATTGGATAATAATTAGTAGGCATAATAATTCCTTTTTACCATTTCCACTCGGACTTTAGCTGCAAGTGCAGAAACATTAAAATGGTCAGCAATGTTATCGATATCATTAGATTTTTGCATGAATGATATTAGCTCTTCTTTTGGCATTAAAATAGCACCCGCAAAATTATTAGCCTCATATTCCATTGAATTCATATCTTTCCCACGGTACAGAGATTTATCAGTAAATAAATTACTTTGATTGCGATGTAAAAAATAATGACCTAATTCATGTGCCAGTGTAAACCGCTGTCTCTTTGGATGATGGAGAGCATTAACACTTATTTCCCAAACACCACTTTTATTCTTTTCTAGTTTTCCTGAAATATCGTTATCCATAATAACCCTATTCAGTTTAATTCCTAATTTATGGATAAAAGTATCAAGATCAAACGGAACAGTAGTAATACCCATGCTACTTGCTAATCTAATCACGGATTCTGGATTAGTTAAGTTAGCAGCAGCAATAGACTTACTATCACTAGGGTTAGCAGTTTTTCTTCTTAGAATAGCCATATTACCCCCTATTTCCCGGCTGAATGTGAGCTACAGCAATTTCCTCAGCTTCGCCCTGTAAATCAGGATCACTTTCCGGCGATAGTAATGATACAGCCTCTTGTAGACTTTGAATTTGGGCAGATAAAGATGCAATCTGATCGTTCATCTCTTGTTTAACTTGCTCAATATCATCATCTAGCATCATCCTTTCTAATTCAGAACTAACCGCATCCGATGCAGCCGAATTACTTAAGCGAGCCATTTCCTCTGAAAAGCCTCGGTCATTATTGAAAAAATAGCCAACCTTTTCTTTAATTGTCTGATCAAAGCGATCCTCAGTATTCATTTTTATATAAAACACTGCAAATACGCATGCAAAAGTACAAAAGAAAATTAATATAGTAATTGTATTAGCATAATAGCTGCCGACCCTTTCAAGCAAATCGTTGCTGCTAAAAACATAACCTTTAGACATTAAATTCATTAGCAATTTTCTATCCTTCAATGAAGCTGAAGTTAAATTATCACTAAATAAAAAATGTTTCCCTGCATTAAAATATTCCTTAAGAGGATTTTGGAAGAAATAAGCTGTTAAAAACAAAACAATTGACACCACAAAGATGGCGACTAAAATCACACACGCGGATTTAAATCCTTTTTTGCACACATCTAGCGCCCAGCCTGCCATACAAAACCCTCAAAAAAATCCCTTTTACTATTATACCACAATAAAATAAAGATGTGTAGAAAATGAATTATATATCCATTGGTTTTACTAAGTACAAACGTAATGGCAGCTATTTTATATTCGCTGCCATAAAAGAATAAGATCCTGTTTTTACCAAAACTACTAAAGGCTAATAAAACATTAGTTATATGATGGTGTTTTTACATTACAACATGATTTATCTTTATCAATAAATAACGCCAATAAAGCTTTAGGTTAAAATTATTTCATTGGGTTATTGAGCTTTGCCAAATCATAAGGTGAAGCTACTGTATTGTATAAAGCATCTAGGTAGTCCGCCCAGTTCACTTGAACGGATAAAGGCTAACAAGCTAAGTTCGACAGCAAGTCGGGTTAACGGTCTGCCAGAGTAGTGATCAATGCGGTGAAGTAATTCGGGAATACGTTCAAGGCCCAGAGCCGCACGGTGCTTTCTTTTCGCCGTAGCAACCGCACCGGCAATCTCTTGAGCGGGGTTGTAGTCGATTAACCCACTCTGAACGGCAAAGCGCATAATCGCAGTAGTCCGCTGCTGTAAACGGGCGGCGACTTCAAGACGCCCAGATGACTCCACAGCTTTGATGGGCACAAGCAGATCTCGCGTCTTCAATTCAGCAATGTTCCGCTTACCGATAGCAGCGAAGAGATTATCTTCCAGGCTTTTCAATACACGAGCACTATGCGATGCCGACCACTTCTGATTACTGGCATGCCAGTCTCTGGCGACCACCTCAAACGTTATCGCCTCTTGCTCCTGCTCTACCTTAACGGCTTTCTTGTTCTCACTGGGATCGACACTGTTTGCTAACAGCTTACGGGCTTCATCCCGGCGTGCCCTGGCATCCGCCAACGAAACTTCAGGATATTTTCCCAATGCCAGCATTTTCTCTTTGCCGCCGAAGCGATAACGAAGCCGCCAGTATTTGGAGCCGTTAGGGTGAACCAGCAAAACCATGCCTTCACCGTCAGTTAGTTTATAGGCTTTTGCTTCAGGCTTAGCCGAACGAACCTTCACATCACTCAGAGCCATGATGAGTATCCTTTCAAGGGTTCTGTGTGGGTACAAACATTATCGAACCGGGATATACCCGCAGTTGTACCCACATCAGTAAGTTGATGTAGATTGAATCAGGTTGACTTAGGTTGAGTGAAAAAGCGAGGAAAGCCTTGCGAATACTGGATTTCAGGCACAAAAAAAGACGTCCGTTGACGTCTATTGATGTTCCGATGGTGCCGAAGGCCGGACTCGAACCGGCACGTATTTCTACGGTTGATTTTGAATCAACTGCGTCTACCGATTTCGCCACTCCGGCACGGAAGGGGATGCTGATAGCGGGTTGCATTATACCTGTTGCAGATACCCGCGCAAGCTTTCACCCGTCTAACTCCTTCTGAACGCCGAAAAAATCGACACTCGTCTCACCGTCCTGCCCTGCTCTGGAGTGCACCTCGCAAAACGCTGCAACGTGACGGCAGCGGTTTACATTTTCCGCCACTTGTTATCTGATCCAGTTACTGGTCTTCACCATTCACCACATCCATAGTTCGGGACGGGCATGCGTTTCTATCAGGTTGAACCCACGCTGGAAAACTACTGGCGCGGCATAATCCTCTTTGGCAAAAATGTCGCTTCCTACAAGTTCGCGCTGGCAAGCGCGCTGTATGAGGTGAAGCGCGACGGCAGCGATCTGGTTCTGCTGGAGGATCTCGCGCTGCCGTTCAGTGCGCATCTGTGCCGCCATCTTCAGCATGCGCCAAAACAGGTGACGTCGAGGAGCAGCAAGTTTCTTGCGGCCTGCGTGCAGTTCAATGATAACGAAGTGAGTCTGGATGACCTGCGGTCAATCACCGTACGTCGCGGCTTCGACAACGTGATTGATGCCTTCCACAATGTGAACAATGGCGAAATCGACAAGCGCTTTTTTATCGACGAGCGCAAAACCCATAAAGGTATTCGCCTGACGGATAATTTTTACCGTTTAACGGAGCGGTTACAGTTTCAGAACCTGGCTCACGAGACCGAGGCCCGCTGGCGTCTGGTCGAGCAGGCGTGGGCGATGAACGTCTCGCGCAACCTGATTGCCGTGGAGTACGATGCGCAGGAACAGCAGCTCTTTAGCCTCACCCGCGACCGCCGCGTTACGATCACCAGTTGCAGGGACAGCCTGAATGGCTACCAGAAAGGGCGTTGTTTTTACTGCCACGCGCCGGTCAGCCTGCAAACGGGCGACGCCAGTCTGGCGGATGTCGACCACTTCATTCCCTGGCTGCTACGCGATAGCGTGGCGAACATCAACGGCGTGTGGAACCTGGTGCTGGCCTGTAAAAACTGTAACCGGGGCAAGCTGGGGAAATCCTCCCACGTTCCTTCAATGACGCTGTTAGCACGGCTGCATGCCCGCAATGAATACTTTATTAATAGCCATTTACCGCTGCGCGAAACGCTGATCCAACAGACGGGAAAAACGGAGCCGCAGCGGCGTGACTTTCTCAATCAGGTCTGGAACACTGCGCAGCAGACACTCATTCACCAGTGGGAGCCGCAGGCCGTCGGGCCGGGTATATTCTGATGAGCATTCGCTATTACCAACAACACGCCGAGAGCTTTTTCACCGCGACGGTCGATGTCGATATGCGCTCGCTGTATGCACCGTTTATCGCGCTGCTGCCTGCGCAGGGCACGCTACTGGATGCGGGCTGCGGTTCGGGGCGTGACAGCAAAGCGTTTAAAGCGATGGGCTATGACGTGGAAGCGTTTGACGCCACCGCAGAAATGGTCGCGCTGGCCGCCGAACATACGGGCATCCCGGTCCGGCTGCTGACCTTCGCCGCGCTGAACGACGCCGAACGCTACGACGGCATCTGGTGCTGCGCCTCGCTGCTCCACGTTCCTTCTGATGAGTTGCCGGAAGCCATGCAAAAGCTGGCGGATGCCCTCAAACCCGGCGGCGTGTGGTATGTCTCGTTTAAATACGGCAATGGCGAACGCGAAAAGGATGGCCGACATTTTACCGACCTCAACGAGCAAGCACTCGAAAAGCTGGTGAGCCCTCTCGCAGGCATCCGTATTCACGCAATGTGGCGAACGGAAGATAAGAGGCCGGACAGAGACGAAATCTGGCTGAACGCGTTGTTGCGTAAGGCGTAGCGATCGCCGTACTCCCCCCCCTTACCGCCACCTTCTGCCAACACGCCCAGTTCAGGGATGCTCTACACTTCCAGTTCAACACCACAAAGGGGGAAGTGCGATGTCGATGATAAAAAGCTACGCCGCCAGAGAAGCTGGCGCCAGTCTCGAACCCTGGGAATACGATGCGGGCGAACTCAGGGCGGATGATGTTGAAGTTCAGGTGGAATACTGCGGGATCTGCCACTCGGATCTGTCGATGATCGACAACGAATGGGGCATGTCGCAATACCCGCTGGTCGCCGGGCATGAGGTGATTGGCCGCGTGGCGGCGCTGGGCACCGCGGCGCAGAACATAGGCCTGAAGATAGGCCAGCGCGTGGGCGTGGGCTGGACGGCGCACAGCTGCGGGCACTGCGACGCCTGCATCAGCGGCAACCAGATCAACTGCCTGGAAGGCTCCCTGCCGACCATCATGAACCGCGGCGGCTTCGCCAATAAGCTGCGCGCCGACTGGCAATGGGTGATCCCGCTGCCGGAAGGGATCGATTTCGCCTCCGCAGGCCCGCTGCTGTGCGGCGGTATTACCGTCTTTAAACCGCTGCTGATGCACCATGTGACCGCCACCAGCCGCGTCGGGGTAATCGGTATCGGCGGCCTGGGGCATATCGCCATCAAGCTGCTGCGCGCGATGGGCGCGGAAGTCACCGCCTTCAGCTCGAACCCGAGCAAACAACAGGAAGTGCTGGCGATGGGCGCGGATAAGGTGGTAAACAGTCGCGACCCCGAAGCGCTAAAAGCGCTCGCCGGGCAGTTTGACCTGATCATCAACACCGTCAATGTCGATCTCGACTGGCAACCCTATTTTGACGCGCTGGCGCATGGCGGCAACTTCCACACCGTCGGCGCGGTGATGAAGCCGCTGGCGGTACCAGCCTTTACCCTGATTGGCGGCGACCGCAGCATCTCCGGCTCGGCCACCGGCAACCCGGCGGAGCTGCGCACGCTGATGAAGTTCGCCGGACGCGCGAAGGTCTCGCCAACGACGCAGGAGTTCCCGATGTCGCAAATCAACGAGGCGTTAAAGCACGTGCGCGAGGGGAAAGCCCGCTACCGCGTGGTGTTGAAAGCGGATTTCTAAGCGTTGCATCACCCGGCAGCCTGCCTGCCGGGATTACCACAGAGCCCTCTATGCATAGTTGGCATTAATAAATAAATGCCTTTCGTTTGTTAATGGAATAATTAACTTTGTAGAATTTCTTAATCGCCATTTTTCTGAGAAAATTATCACATAACACACTCTGCAAATATTCTGAAATCCAGCATCACCTTATGTGCAGAGGCTGTTATGACAATCAGTAGTGATGCAGATACCATAGCAAACAGAATTGCTGACATGATCCTGTCGCCAGAAACCATCGAGGGAATGATTAATGGGGCATTAACGGTTCCGCTTGACCTTGGTTATCTGGCAGTAGGATATTTTAATACGGATTCACGTTTCTCTCACCAGACAATGCGAATCCGTATGGCGGAAGTGATTCACAATGACATACTCAGTTATGACCACATCACACATGCCGCCAATATTGTTTTTAATGAATTTAATAAACGTCTTACAACAAGCCAGCAAGACAATATTTACAGGCATGCCGCATCCTCCGTCACCGGTCGTATAAGCGCAACACAGTTGCTTTCAGTTATTGGCGCTGCGGTATGAGTGAACGCTCAATCGGTAAATCAGAAGATCTTGAACCCGAAGCCCCTGAGATTTATGGCCTGCTCCGCCCACACGATTACGACCTTCTCTACTTCCTTTTTGAACCTGCTGTCAAACCGCTCATTGAAGCCGTTCATCTGGCAAACACTCGGGGACAGCCTTCTTTTAACGAGATCGTGAAGAATATCGAGGACAAACTCAATGCCTTGTCATAAGCGTCCTCTTACCACTATCAGAAGCATTTTCTTTCTGCTGCTCTATACCATCAGCACCATCTGGAATTTCTTTGAGCCTGTACTGTTGGTCTGCGGTTTAATCGCATGCATTATCTTGCCCGTTTACTGGCCTGTGAAGTTTGCTTTTGCGGTGCTATGGCTCGTTATGTTCTCCCTCATTTCAAAATTCATTGACGTGATGGCCACCTATCGAAACAAAGATAAACACCCTGATTAAAGAAAGGAATATCTATGTCTAATCCAGCATATTTATGGTGAACAGATGAACGACGAATCTATTCAGTGGAAATATGTAGACGGAAACATTGTCTTCAAGGATAGCTGGAACGAATACTGTGTAGCATGAATCATTTCTCTCCCTTCGCAGACCTGCTTTCCGGCTCTCTCTCGCTGAAAGGGCCATCATCCTGCCGTAAACTCCAGAATTAACTGAATCACTTCCCATAAGGTTGCCTGTACTGCACGCAGGATAAATAACGCTTTTTACTGCCAGGCGAGGCGCCTCGATGAGAAAGTCAGCCCGACGGTGGTCGAGCGCGTGATGGTGATAGCTCCCTGCTCACGCATGGGACCGGTCACCGACGACGAACGTAACGGCCTGATTAACCACTCGCCGCTCTACGGTAAAATGGCAGCTCCTGAGCTGCCATTTTTAGAACGTTACCGCTAGCTGCGGCGAATCATCAGCCACAGACTTATCAGGAAGAAAGTCGCGCTCGGCAGCAGCGCGCCGACAATCGGCGGGATGCCGTACACCAGCGTCAGCGGGCCGAAGATCTGGTCCAGCACGTAGAACACGAAGCCGAAGCTAATCCCGGTAATGACCCGAACGCCCATCGGGACGCTACGCAGCGGCCCGAAGATGAACGACAGCGCCATCAGCATCATCACCGCGACAGACAGCGGCTGGAACACTTTGCTCCACATGTTGAGCTGGTAGCGTCCCGGATCCTGGCCGCTGGACTTCAGGTATTTCACGTAGTTATGCAGACCGCTAATCGACAGCGCATCCGGGTCCAGCGCCACCACGCCAAGCTTGTCCGGGGTGAGGTTGGTTTTCCAGGTGCCGCTGACGGTCTGCGAGCCGGTTATCTGCTGCGGATTGGTCAGGTTGGATTCATCCACCTGCGACAGACGCCAGACCTTTTTGTCCGCGTCGAACTTCGCCGAGGCCGCATAGCGCACCGACTGCAGGCGGCGCTTATCGTTAAAGGCATAAATGCTGATGCCGCCAAGCTCGTCGGCGCCTTTGATGCGCTCAATATAGATATAGTCGTGGCCGTCTTTCGCCCACATGCCCTGCTGGGTCGACAGCAACGAACTGCCGTACATCGCCTGGGCGCGCAGGTTACGCGCCATCTGCTCGCCCTGCGGCGCCACCCACTCGCCGATGGCCATGGTCAGCAGCACCAGCGGGATCGCGGTTTTCATCACCGAAATGGCGACCTGCATACGGGTAAAACCCGATGCCTGCATCACCACCAGTTCGCTACGCTGGGCCAGCATCCCCAGGCCGAGCAGCGCGCCAAGCAGCGCCGCCATCGGGAAGAAGATCTGCACGTCTTTCGGCGCGCTGAGCAGGGTATACATCCCCGCGCCCATTGCGTCGTAGCTCCCCTGCCCGGCTTTTTTCAGCTGATCGACAAACTTGATGATGCCGGAGAGCGACACCAGCATGAACAGCGTCATCAGGATGGTGGTAAGAATGGTTTTGCCGATATAGCGGTCAAGTACGCCAAATGCCTGCATTATACCGCTCCTTTACCGCTGATACGTGCGCGTACGCGGCGCATCGGCACCGTGTCCCACAGGTTGAGAGCCACCGCCAGTGCGAGGTAGAGCAGGTTGACCACCCACATCCATACCATCGGGTCGAGCTTGCCTTTTTCGCCATTAGACCGGATAGAGGTCTGCAACAGGAAGAACACCAGATAGAGCAGCATCGCCGGCAGCATCGACAGCACGCGGCCCTGGCGCGGGTTGACCACGCTGAGCGGCACCACCATCAGCGCCATAATAAAGACCGTCGCCACCAACGTTAAGCGCCAGTGCAGCTCGGCGCGCGAGCCGTTCGTGCTGGTGTTCCACAGGGTGTTCATGTTCATCTGCTCGGTGTCGCTGGGGTCCAGCGAGACGGTCTGATGTCCAATAATGGCCTGGTAGTTTTTAAAATCGGTGACACGAAAATCGCGCAGCATAGCGGTCCCCTCAAAGCGGGTTCCCTCGTTGAGGTGCACCACCTGTGAACCGTCTTTCTGCTGGGTGATATTGCCGGAGTCCGCCACGACGACCGACGGACGCGCGTTGCCTGTGGTGCGGATCTGCGCCAGGAAGACGTCGCGGAATTTTTTCCCGTCGACGCTCTCGATAAACAGCACCGAGTTGCCATCGCTGGCCTGCTGGAACTGCCCTTGCGCCAGCGCCGCCATGCCGGGGTTCGCTTTCGCCTCAGCCAGCACTTCATCCTGATGGCGGGAAGACCAGGGGCCAGCCCACATCACGTTCACCGCGGCAATGATGCTGGTGAACAGCGCAAGGATCATCGCGGCTTTAATCAGGACGCCTTTGCCCAACCCGCAGGCGTGCATGACCGTAATTTCACTTTCAGTATACAGTTTGCCCAGCGTCATCAGCAGACCGAGAAACAGACTGAGCGGCAAGATAAGCTGCGCCATTTCCGGGACGCCGAGACCCAGCAGTGAAAGCACCAGGTTTGTCGGAATTTCGCCATCTACCGCCGCGCCGAGGATCCTGACCAGTTTTTGACAAAAGAAGATCAAAAGCAGGATGAAGAGGATCGCCAGTTGGCTTTTGAGCGTTTCCCGTACAAGATATCTTATGATTATCACTATAAATACGCCCGTAAAACCCGTATTGTTGCAGGAATTTAGCTTGTTTCATGGCTTCAACGTCATTTATTCTCTTTAGTCGTCGAAAACATCGCTAAGATTATATGACTCAGCGGCTTCACGATTCAGAACACGTTCTGACAAGCCAACATCGTAATAACGTTAAGATTAACACGAAGTCACCGCAACAGCGGGCATGAGTTACGAAAGCTTGCAATTCTATCCGTAGCCACCGCCGTTGTCTTTAAGATTCAGGAGCGTAGTGCATGGAGTTCAGTGTAAAAAGCGGTAGCCCGGAGAAACAGCGCAGTGCCTGCATCGTTGTGGGCGTCTTTGAGCCGCGCCGTCTCTCCCCGATCGCCGAACAACTCGATAAAATCAGCGACGGTTACATCAGCGCCCTGCTGCGCCGCGGTGAACTGGAGGGTAAACCCGGCCAGACTCTGCTGCTGCACCACGTGCCGAACGTGCTGTCCGAACGCATTCTGCTGATTGGCTGCGGCAAAGAGCGCGAGCTCGACGAGCGCCAGTACAAGCAGGTTATCCAGAAAACCATCAACACCCTGAACGACACAGGGTCTATGGAAGCGGTCTGCTTCCTGACCGAACTGCACGTCAAAGGCCGCAACAACTACTGGAAAGTACGCCAGGCGGTTGAAACGGCGAAAGAGACGCTGTACAGCTTCGATCAGCTGAAAACCAATAAAAGCGAGCCGCGTCGCCCGCTGCGTAAAATGGTATTCAACGTGCCGACCCGCCGCGAGCTGACCAGCGGCGAACGTGCGATTCAGCACGGTCTGGCGATCGCCTCCGGCATCAAAGCGGCGAAAGATCTCGGCAATATGCCGCCGAACATCTGTAACGCCGCCTACCTCGCCTCCCAGGCGCGCCAGCTGGCGGATCAGTACAGCAAAAACGTCATCACCCGCGTCATCGGCGAGCAGCAGATGCGCGAGCTCGGCATGCACTCTTATCTGGCGGTCGGCAACGGCTCGCAGAACGAGTCGCTGATGTCGGTTATCGAATATAAAGGCAACCCGTCGGAAGACGCGCGTCCGATCGTGCTGGTCGGCAAAGGGCTAACCTTTGATTCCGGCGGCATCTCCATCAAACCGGCCGACGGCATGGACGAGATGAAGTACGACATGTGCGGCGCGGCGGCGGTCTACGGCGTGATGCGCATGGCGGCCGAACTGCAGCTGCCGCTGAACATCATCGGCGTGCTGGCGGGCTGTGAAAATATGCCGGGCGGGCGCGCCTATCGTCCGGGCGACGTGCTGACCACCATGTCCGGCCAGACGGTAGAGGTGCTGAACACCGACGCCGAAGGCCGTCTGGTGCTGTGCGACGTGCTGACCTACGTTGAGCGTTTCGAACCGGAAGCGGTGATCGACGTGGCGACGCTGACCGGCGCCTGCGTGATTGCGCTCGGCCACCATATCACCGGCCTGATGTCGAACCACAACCCGCTGGCGCATGAGCTGATCGGCGCCTCCGAGCTGGCGGGCGACCGCGCCTGGCGTCTGCCGCTGGGCGATGAATATCAGGAGCAGCTGGAGTCTAACTTTGCGGATATGGCGAACATCGGCGGTCGTCCTGGCGGTGCGATTACCGCGGGCTGCTTCCTGTCGCGCTTTACCCGTAAGTACAACTGGGCGCACCTGGATATCGCGGGCACCGCGTGGCGTTCCGGGAAAGCCAAAGGCGCGACCGGCCGTCCGGTGGCCCTGCTGTCGCAGTTCCTGCTTAATCGTGCTGGCTTTAACGGCGAAGAGTAAGGTTGGAATGCCGGATGGCGCTACGCTTATCCGGCCTACAACTGGCACAACACCGTAGGCCGGGTAAGGCGAAGCCGCCGCCCGGCTTAAGCATTTAAAGTGACCACAAGAAACCCCAACTATGAAGAATGCAACGTTCTACCTTCTGGACAATGACACCCATCAGGATGGCCTCAACGCCGTTGAACAACTGGTGTGTGAAATTGCCGCAGAACGTTGGCGCGCAGGCAAACGCGTACTGATCGCCTGTGAAGACGAAAAACAGGCGATTCGTCTGGATGAAGCGTTGTGGACGCGGCCGCCGGAAAGTTTTGTGCCGCATAATCTGGCGGGTGAAGGCCCACGGGGCGGCGCCCCTGTCGAGATAGCCTGGCCGCAAAAGCGCAACAGCAGCCCGCGCGATGTGCTGATTAGCCTTCGTACCGGCTTTGCAGATTTTGCCACCGCTTTCACAGAAGTGATAGACTTCGTACCTCACGAAGATTCTTTGAAACAACTGGCGCGCGAACGCTACAAAGCGTATCGCCTGGCTGGTTTTAACCTGAACACGGCAACCTGGAAATAATGGAAAAGACATACAACCCGCAAGATATCGAACAGCCGCTTTACGAGCACTGGGAACAGCAGGGCTACTTCAAGCCGAACGGCGATGAAAGCAAAGAATCCTTCTGCATCATGATCCCGCCGCCGAACGTCACCGGCAGTTTGCATATGGGTCATGCCTTCCAGCAGACCATCATGGACACCATGATCCGCTACCAGCGCATGCAGGGTAAAAACACCCTGTGGCAGGCCGGTACCGACCACGCGGGCATCGCGACCCAGATGGTGGTTGAGCGTAAGATTGCCGCTGAAGAAGGTAAAACCCGTCACGACTACGGTCGCGATGCCTTTATCGACAAAATCTGGCAGTGGAAGGCGGAATCCGGCGGCACCATTACCCGTCAGATGCGCCGTCTCGGCAACTCCGTGGACTGGGAGCGCGAGCGCTTCACCATGGACGAAGGTCTTTCCAATGCCGTGAAAGAAGTCTTCGTTCGTCTGTACAAAGAAGACCTGATTTACCGCGGCAAGCGCCTGGTCAACTGGGACCCGAAACTGCGCACCGCCATCTCTGACCTGGAAGTGGAAAACCGCGAGTCCAAAGGCTCGATGTGGCACATCCGCTATCCGCTGGCTGACGGCGCGAAAACCGCTGACGGTAAAGATTACCTGGTGGTCGCCACCACCCGTCCGGAAACCCTGTTGGGCGATACCGGCGTGGCGGTCAACCCGGAAGATCCGCGTTATAAAGACTTGATCGGCAAACACGTTGTCCTGCCGCTGGTCAACCGCCGTATTCCTGTCGTGGGCGACGAACACGCCGACATGGAAAAAGGCACCGGTTGCGTGAAGATCACCCCGGCGCACGACTTTAACGACTATGAAGTCGGTAAGCGCCATCAGTTGCCGATGATCAACATTCTGACCTTTGACGGTGATATCCGCGAAAGCGCGGAAGTGTACGACACCAAAGGCGAAGAGTCTGACGTCTACTCCAGCGACATCCCGGCTGAGTTCCAGAAACTGGAGCGCTTCGCCGCCCGTAAAGCCGTGGTTGCCGCCGTTGACGCGCTCGGCTTGCTGGAAGAAATCAAACCGCACGACCTGACCGTCCCGTACGGCGATCGTGGCGGCGTGGTCATCGAACCGATGCTGACCGACCAGTGGTACGTCCGTGCCGACGTGCTGGCGAAACCGGCGGTCGAAGCCGTTGAGAACGGCAGCATCCAGTTCGTGCCGAAGCAGTACGAAAACATGTACTTCTCCTGGATGCGCGATATTCAGGACTGGTGTATCTCCCGTCAGCTGTGGTGGGGTCACCGTATCCCGGCATGGTACGACAACAACGGCAACGTCTATGTGGGCCGCAGCGAAGAGGAAGTGCGCCAGGAAAACAACCTCGGCACCGACATCGCTCTGCGTCAGGACGAAGACGTTCTCGATACCTGGTTCTCTTCTGCGCTGTGGACCTTCTCCACGCTGGGCTGGCCGGAAAACACCGATGCCCTGCGCCAGTTCCACCCGACCAGCGTGATGGTTTCCGGTTTCGACATCATCTTCTTCTGGATTGCCCGCATGATCATGATGACCATGCACTTCATCAAAGATGAAGACGGCAAGCCGCAGGTGCCGTTCCACACCGTCTACATGACCGGTCTTATCCGCGACGACGAAGGGCAGAAGATGTCCAAGTCCAAGGGCAACGTCATCGACCCGCTGGATATGGTCGACGGTATCTCCCTGGCGGACCTGCTGGAAAAACGCACCGGCAACATGATGCAGCCGCAGCTGGCGGAAAAAATCCGCAAGCGCACCGAGAAGCAGTTCCCGGACGGCATCGAGCCGCACGGCACCGACGCCCTGCGCTTCACCCTGGCGGCGCTGGCCTCTACCGGCCGCGACATCAACTGGGACATGAAGCGCCTGGAAGGCTACCGCAACTTCTGTAACAAGCTGTGGAATGCCAGCCGCTTTGTGCTGATGAACACCGAAGAGCAGGACTGCGGCTTCAACGGCGGCGAAATGACGCTGTCGCTGGCGGACCGCTGGATCCTGGCCGAATTCAACCAGACCATCAAAGCGTACCGTGAAGCGCTGGATAACTTCCGCTTCGATATCGCCGCGGGCATTCTGTACGAATTCACCTGGAACCAGTTCTGCGACTGGTATCTGGAGCTGACCAAGCCGGTGATGAACGGCGGTTCTGAGGCTGAACTGCGCGGCACGCGCAACACGCTGATTACCGTGCTGGAAGGTCTGCTGCGTCTGGCGCACCCGGTAATCCCGTTCATCACTGAAACCATCTGGCAGCGCGTGAAGGTCATTGCCGGTATTAACGCCGACACCATCATGCTGCAGCCGTTCCCGGCATTTGACGCCAACCAGGTCGATGAGGCTGCGGCATCTGACACCGAATGGCTGAAGCAGGCGATCATCGCCGTACGTAACATCCGTGCGGAAATGAACATCGCCCCGGGTAAACCGCTTGAACTGCTGCTGCGCGGCTGTAGCGAGGCGGTGGTCCGTCGTGTCAACGAGAACCACAGCTTCCTGCAAAACATGGCGCGTCTGGAAAGCATCAGCGTGCTGCCAGCGGGTGATAAAGGTCCGGTATCGGTGACCAAAATCATCGACGGCGCCGAGCTGCTGATCCCGATGGCGGGCCTGATCGATAAAGCGAGCGAGCTGGACAGACTGGCGAAAGAAGTGGCGAAAGTCGAAGCGGAAATTGGCCGTATCGAAGGCAAATTGTCCAACGAAGGGTTTGTCGCCCGCGCGCCGGAAGCCGTTATTGCGAAAGAGCGCGAGAAGCTGGCCGGTTATGCCGAAGCGAAAGCCAAACTGATTGAGCAGCAGGCGGTTATCGCCGCGCTGTAATGAGTGATGCGATGAGTGTGAATGTTTCTGTAACGGCAACGCTGCGCCGAATCACCGCCACGGATAACCCGGTTATTGCCGGCGTTATCCGCCAGGTGTCGGCGGAGTATGGACTGACCGCCGATAAAGGCTATACCGTGGCGGACCCTAATCTGGACGAGCTGTATGAGCTGTACAGCCAGCCAGGCCATGCCTATTGGGTGGTGGAGCTGAACGGGGTCGTGGTGGGCGGCGGCGGCGTTGCGCCGCTGACCTGCAGCGAGCCAGACATCTGCGAGCTACAGAAGATGTATTTTCTGCCCGCCGTTCGCGGCCAAGGGCTGGCGAAAAAGCTGGCGTTGCTGGCGATGGACCATGCCCGCACTCAAGGTTTCCAGCGTTGCTATCTGGAAACCACCGCATTTCTTAAAGAAGCGATTGCGCTGTATGAGCATCTGGGCTTTGCGCATATCGACGGCCCGCTCGGCTGTACCGGGCACGTCGATTGCGAAGTGCGGATGTTGAAAGCGCTGTAGCGTCTTTTCCCTACGCCGGAACCCCGCTATGAAAGCGAAACTCCGTATCCGGCGTAGTGATAAGTTCCGCCTCAACCTCGCCAAAGAACCGCACCCGCTCGCCGATATCCTCGGCGGAGACCTGCTGCGCCAGCGTCAGGTAATCCTGATAGTGCCGGGCTTCCGAACGCAGCAGCGACAAATAGAATTTCTGCAGGTCAGCGTCCAGATACGGCGCCAGCGCGGCGAAACGCTCGCAGGAGCGCGCCTCGATGTACGCCCCGCAAATCAGCTTATCTATCAACGTCAGCGGCTCGTGCGTCCGCACCGCTTTCAGCATGCCTTTGGCATAGCGGCTGGCGGTGATTTTCACATACGGGATCGCCCGCGCCTGCATAATTTCGCGCACCTGCCAGAAGTGGTGCAGCTCCTCTTTGATCAACAGCACCATGCTGTCGATAAGCGCCTGCCCCCACGGGTCGTCGGTGCGCGGCATCACGCTTTTGCCAATCTGCTTGTGCAGCGCGACAAAATCCGGCTCCGGCCCTTCTCGAAAGGCGAAGGCCTCATAGGGTTGCAGCCACGCCAGCAGCGCATCGGCGCCCTGCTTATCGGCAACATATTTACGCACCAGCAGCATGGCGGTTTGTGCCGCTTTTAGCTCGCAGACCAGGTGGTCGGTCAACAACAGGGGCAAATTGTCCGGATCGCGGGCCTTATCTATCCAGGCTTGCGGGGTTGAGCAGTGCAGGAAGTGGAGAATCGGGGATACTATCTGCGGGTAATCCATGTCTGGCGCCGTTTTCCTTGCGATGCGGCAGCCGCAGCCGCCGCATCGGTTGTTACTTAGTGGCGAACGCCGTCGTCATCTTCGTCGATGTAATCGTCGTCTTCGTCATCACCGTCTTCGCCGTTCGGATCTTCGAAGTAGGTTCCCCAACCGTCGTATTCAACGCCGAATTTTTCCGCCACGTTCATCAGCTGCTCAACCTGCGCATCGATAATGTCAGCATTAAGCGCGCACTCGCTGAGCGCGTCGCAGCAGATAACCATATCACCCTCTTCCACTTCCAGCTCTTCCGGTTCTGTCACTTCGTAACCCAGCTTGAAGACCTCTACCGCCACTTTCTCCAGCGTGTCGAAATCATCGGCGGAGAAATGGTGCTCAATGGTGTACAGCGCATCCGGATCGCTGCCATCTTCCAGTAACTCTTCAATAATCAGACGCGTTTCTTCACGCTGCTCTTCCAGGTGCTCCGGGTTTGCCATAGCTCGTTCCTCATAATGTGCGGCAGATACTTCTATTCTCACATACCGCAGACAATGCCTCCACTTTTCCGATAAAGAATTGTGAATCGGGGTTGCAAATGAATAATCATCCATATAAAGTGAATTTTAATTCAATAAGTGGCCTTAGCCATGTGAGGGAAATATGTCTGCGTTATATCAGAAGCATTTTTTAAAGTTACTGGATTTTACCCCTGCGCAAGTCAACCATCTGCTCGCACTCGCCGCAACGCTCAAAGCCGAGAAGAAAAACGGTAATGAGGTGCCCAAACTGGTCGGCAAAAATATCGCGCTCATCTTCGAAAAAGACTCTACTCGCACACGATGCTCTTTCGAAGTTGCCGCATACGATCAGGGCGCCCGCGTGACTTACCTCGGCTCCAGCGGCAGCCAGATTGGCCATAAAGAATCGATTAAAGACACCGCCCGCGTGTTGGGCCGCATGTACGACGGTATTCAGTACCGCGGTTACGGGCAGGAGATTGTCGAAACTCTCGCTGAGTTCGCCGGCGTACCGGTGTGGAATGGGCTGACCAACGAATTTCACCCTACGCAACTGCTGGCTGACCTGCTGACCATGCAGGAACACCTGCCGGGCAAAGCGTTCAGCGAGATGACGCTGGTCTACGCTGGCGATGCGCGTAATAACATGGGTAACTCGATGCTGGAAGCCGCCGCGCTGACCGGGCTGGATTTACGCCTGGTCGCCCCGAAGGCCTGCTGGCCGGAAGCGAGCCTGGTGGCGGAATGCACGGCGCTGGCGCAGAAGAACGGCGGCAATATTACCCTGACGGAAGATATCGCAGCGGGCGTGAAGGGCGCGGACTTTATCTACACCGATGTGTGGGTGTCGATGGGCGAAGCGAAGTCGATATGGGCTGAACGTATTGCGCTGCTGCGCGGCTATCAGGTGAATAAGCAGATGATGGCGCTGACCGGCAACCCGCAGGTGAAATTCCTGCACTGCCTGCCCGCTTTCCATGATGACCAGACGACGCTTGGCAAACAGATGGCCGCCGAATACGGCCTGCACGGCGGCATGGAGGTCACCGACGAGGTGTTTGAATCCGCCGCCAGCATCGTCTTCGACCAGGCGGAAAACCGCATGCACACCATCAAAGCGGTGATGGTGGCAACGCTGGCAAAATAGCGGTTCCACACGCCCTCTCCGTTTCATGGCGAGGGCGCCTCTCTCACTCCATCTGCATTTTCACCACGGCTTTACGCACTTTCGCCGGGGTGCCCACGGCGCACAGCGGTTTATGCACTTCGCCGGGATAAAACACCACAAAATCCCCTTCGTTAAGCACCACGGTTTTTTCCTGCGCGCCTTGCGCTAAAAAGGCGATGTCCTTATCCGCCAGCCAGTCGGTGTCGGGTTGACCGGCAGGCAATGTGCTGAAAGTCATGCCTTCCTGACCTTTCAGGACAATCTGGATATCCAGATAGCGGGCATGGTATTCCGCGCGGCGCTGAGCGAAGGGCTCGGTAGTATCTTCGGAGATCAGATAAAAGACGCGGCTGCCGTCGATATCGTGCTTGCCGGGCGGCGTGGCGTCGGTCACGTGCGCCTTAATGTGGTCGATAGCCTGACGCAGCGCCTGCGGCAGCCACGGCTGCAGATGGTGGATGTTGCCAACAATCATGGAAAAGTCCTCAATTAAAACAACGTTTCATTTTATGAGTTATACGCCAGATAGTGGCTGCCATACCACTACTTTTTGACGCACTTTTGCGCCAGCGCATGTTTATTACCATCTCTGTTAAAGAGCTGTTAACCCTCCACCGCAGTTTATGCAGGGGTTATGCATAACCTTTACCTCCATTACCACGCCACGCCTCATAACTCACTGATTCCATATCGCTTATGCAAAATCCCGGTGTAGCCTCACAGTTTTCCGATCGCTGAATTTCACGTTTTAATCCAATAATTATCCTAAGAATTTGCTTACTCTCAAAATAAATAAATCGCCACTCTGCATAACCATGCAGACACAAAAAATTACATCATATAAATCAATATATTACGATAAAATAAATAATTAATGATCACCACAAAATATTAACAAAAGGGAATAACATCCGGCATTAATGCGTATAAATTCATTCCCAATTACGTATTAAATTAATATTCTCTGACCTTGCTCATACAAATTAAAGTTGGTTTTTAAATCCTGATTTCTCGTGACTTCCCTCACATTATCCATGGGTAAAAGACTCGACTATTGCATTCGAAATTGATTGATCACCACGACTACGAATGATTATTCGCAGCCACCCGTTTTATTCTGAAAAAACGTTAAGGGAATAATTATGGATAAGCATTATGTCGGTTCTGAAATCGGCCAATTACGTAGCGTAATGCTGCACCGCCCGAATTTAAGCTTAAAAAGACTGACGCCTTCAAATTGCCAGGATCTGCTCTTTGACGACGTGCTTTCGGTCGAACGCGCGGGTGAGGAGCACGACGTTTTCGCGAACACGCTACGCCAGCAGGGCATTGAGGTATTGCTGTTAACCGATCTGTTGACCGAAACGCTGGACATCGCGGATGCCAAGGGATGGCTGCTGGATACTCAGGTCTCCGACTACCGTCTGGGGCCCACCTTCGCCTCCGACGTACGCGCCTGGCTTGCCGACCTTTCCCACCGTGAACTGGCGCGTCATTTAACCGGCGGCGTCACCTACGGTGAAATCCCGGCCTCGATTAAAAATATGGTTGTCGATACCCATGACGTGAATGACTTTATTATGAAGCCATTGCCCAACCATTTATTTACTCGTGATACCTCCTGCTGGATTTATAACGGCGTGTCGATTAACCCAATGGCTAAACCCGCCCGTCAACGTGAAACAAATAACCTGCGGGCAGTCTATCGCTGGCACCCTAAATTCGCCGATGGCGAATTCATTAAATATTTCGGCGACGACAATATTAATTATGACCACGCCACTCTGGAAGGCGGCGACGTGCTGGTCATTGGCCGCGGCGCGGTATTAATCGGCATGTCGGAACGCACCACGCCGCAGGGAGTGGAATTCCTCGCCACCTCGCTATTCAAAAACCACCAGGCCGAACGGGTGATCGCCATTGAGCTGCCGAAGCACCGCTCCTGCATGCACCTCGACACCGTTATGACCCACATCGATATCGACATCTTCTCGGTCTACCCGGAGGTCGTACGTCAGGACGCCCAGTGCTGGACGCTGACCCCAGACGGCCGCGGCGGCATCAAGCGCACCCAGGAAAGCACCCTGCTGCACGCCATTGAGAAAGCGCTGGGCATCGATCAGGTTCGCCTCATCACTACCGGCGGCGACGCCTTTGAAGCCGAACGCGAGCAGTGGAACGACGCCAACAACGTGCTGACGCTGCGCCCCGGCGTGGTGGTGGGCTACGAGCGCAATATCTGGACCAACGAGAAGTATGACAAAGCCGGGATCACCGTGCTGCCCATTCCGGGCGATGAACTGGGACGCGGACGCGGCGGCGCGCGCTGCATGAGCTGCCCGCTGGAACGCGATGGAATTTAAGGATGATGACCATGACCAAACCCACTCTGGTTGTCGCCCTGGGCGGCAACGCGCTGCTCAAGCGCGGCGAACCGCTGGAAGCGGAGATCCAGCGCAAAAACATCGAACTGGCGGCCAAAACCATCGCCGGGCTCACCGAACAGTGGCGCGTGGTGCTGGTGCACGGCAACGGGCCGCAGGTCGGCCTGCTGGCGCTGCAAAACAGCGCCTATGAAAAAGTGACGCCCTACCCGCTCGACATCCTCGGCGCCGAAAGCCAGGGAATGATCGGCTACATGCTGCAGCAGGCGCTGAAAAACCACCTGCCGCAGCGCGAGGTCAGCGTGCTGCTGACCCAAGTCGAGGTCTGCCCGTCCGACCCGGCCTTCCAGCACCCGACCAAATACATCGGCCCGGTCTACGAACAGGCGCAGGCCGAGGCGCTGAGCGCGGAAAAAGGCTGGACCTTTAAAGCCGATGGCCTGTGGTTCCGCCGCGTGGTGCCCTCGCCGCAACCCCAGCGCATCGTCGAGCGTGATGCGATAAGCGCGCTGATCGCCCGCGATCACCTGGTGATTTGCAACGGCGGCGGCGGGGTGCCGGTCGTCGAGAAGGCCGACGGCTACCACGGCATTGAGGCGGTGATCGACAAGGATCTCTCCGCAGCGTTGCTGGCCCAACAGATAGAGGCCGATGCGCTGCTGATCCTCACCGATGCCGACGCCGTCTACCTCGACTGGGGCACGCCATCGCAGCGCCCGCTGGCGCAGATAAGCCCGGAACAGCTCAACGGCATGCAGTTCGACGCAGGGTCAATGGGGCCGAAAGTCGCCGCCTGCAGCCGCTTCGTCGAACGCTGCAACGGTATCGCCGGTATCGGCGCGCTGGCCGATGGCGCCGCCATCCTGGCGGGCGACAAAGGAACGCTGATTCGCCAGTAGTTTTTCCCCATATTCTCTTTTGAAAAGGATTTACCCATGACTATCAACCTGAAAAACCGCAACTTCCTGAAGCTGCTCGACTACACCCCAGCGGAAATCCAGTACCTGATCGATCTGGCGATTGAGCTGAAGGCCGCCAAACAGGCCGGGCGGGAAAAACAGACCCTCAAGGGCAAAAACATCGCCCTGATCTTCGAAAAAACCTCCACCCGCACCCGCTGCGCCTTTGAAGTCGGCGCATTTGACCAGGGCGCGCAGGTGACCTATCTCGGCCCAAGCGGTTCGCAGATTGGGCACAAGGAGTCAATGAAGGACACCGCCCGCGTGCTTGGCCGCATGTATGACGGCATCGAGTATCGCGGTTATGGCCAGCAGATTGTCGAGGAGCTGGGCCAATACGCGGGCGTACCGGTGTGGAACGGGCTGACCGACGAATTCCACCCGACGCAAATTCTGGCCGACCTGATGACCATGCTGGAACATGCGCCGGGCAAAACCCTGCCGCAGCTCCGCTTCGCCTACCTCGGCGATGCCCGCAACAACATGGGCAACTCGCTGATGGTCGGTGCCGCCAAAATGGGCATGGATATCCGCCTCGTGGCACCGAAAGCCTTCTGGCCGGATGACGCGCTGGTGAAACAGTGCCTGGCCATCGGCGAAGAGACCGGAGCGCGTATCCTGCTCACCGACAGCGTTGAAGAGGGCGTGCACGGCGTGGACTTCCTCTACACCGACGTCTGGGTGTCGATGGGCGAACCCAAAGACGCCTGGGCCGAACGCGTCAGTCTGATGACGCCGTATCAGATCAACCAGCGCGTCATCGACGCCACCGGCAATCCGAACGTCAAGTTCATGCACTGCCTCCCGGCCTTCCATAACGCAGACACCACCGTCGGGCGCGAAATTGAAGCCGCTTACGGCCTGAAAGGGCTGGAAGTGACCGAAGAGGTGTTCGAGTCGGCGCACTCCATTGTCTTCGACGAAGCGGAAAACCGGATGCACACCATTAAGGCCGTCATGGTGGCGACCCTCGGCGACTAACCCCGGAGCAAGGCGCGGCCCCGGCTGCGCCTTCCTTCTGATCCAGTGAGGACAGGAGAACAATCATGGCGGATGTAACCCACGGCAATGCGGATGCCGCAGCCGAAAGCAGTGAAAAAAAACTCGGGCTTAGCGCGCTGGTGGCGCTGGTGGTCGGCTCAATGATCGGCGGCGGGGTATTCAGCCTGCCGCAAAACTTTGCCTCAGTCGCCTCGCCCGGCGCGCTGATCGTCGGCTGGGTGATTACCGGCATCGGCATGCTGTGCCTGGCCTTTATCTACCAGAATCTCAGCGCCCGCTGCCCGGAACTGGACGGCGGGATCTACAGCTACGCCCGCGCCGGATTTGGCGACTTCATCGGTTTTCAGTCCGCGTGGGGGTACTGGTTCTCCGCGTGGCTTGGCAACGTTTCGTATGCGGTGCTGCTGTTCAGCGCCATCAGCTTTTTTATGCCGGTGTTTGGCGACGGCAATAACCTGGCGTCAATCATCGGCGCGTCAGTGGTGCTGTGGCTGGTGCATACCCTGGTGCTGCGCGGCGTGCGCGAAGCGGCATGGATCAACACCATCCTGACCATTATTAAGGTGCTGGTGCTGATCATCTTCATCATCGCGGTGCTGATCGCCTTTCGCCTTGGCGTGCTGAGCGCCGACTTCTGGGGACGGATGATGCAGGTGGACGGCAGCCATCCAGACCTGTTCAACCAGGTGAAAAGCACCATGCTGGTCACCACCTGGGTGTTCATCGGCATTGAGGGGGCCACCGTGGTATCGGCGCGTGCGGCAAAACGCAGCGATATCGGTAAAGCCACGGTCACCGGGCTGCTGGGGGCGTTGGCTATCTATGTGCTGGTCAGCGTGCTGTCGATGGGCATTCTCGACCAGGCCTCTCTGGCCGGGCTGAAAAACCCGTCGATGGCGGGCGTACTGGAAAGCGTGGTCGGCCCGTGGGGGGCGAAGTTTGTCGCTGGCGGCGTGGTGCTGTCGGTGGCTGGCGCGCTGCTCGCCTGGACGCTGTTCGCCGCCGAGCTGCCGAAAGTCGCCGCTCAGGACGGCGTTTTCCCGGAAATCTTCGCCCGGGAGAATGCGCGCAACTCGCCGTCAGTGGCGCTGTGGATCACCAACGGGCTGGTGCAAGTCTTTTTACTGCTGACGCTGTTTTACTCCGCCGGCTACCAGGCGCTGTTCTCCATCGCCACCGCCGCCATTCTGCCGCCCTACCTGTTCAGCGCCGCCTACGGCCTGAAGCTGGTGTGGACGAAGGAGCGCTATCGGGACGGCGAAAGCCGCACCAAAGATCTTATCGTTGCGCTTATCGCCACGGTGTATGGCTTCTGGCTGTGCTATGCCGCAGGCAGTTCGATGCTGCTAAGCTCGCTGCTGTTTGTTCCCGGCGCGGTGGTTTACATCGCCAAAAAACGACTAAACCAGCAGCGCTGCTTTAATCGTATTGAGTGGGTGGTGCTGATAGCCCTCGCGGCGGTCGCCCTCTACACGATAATACTGCTTTCGCAGGGCGCAATTTCTTTGACCTGACGCGCAACACGCCTCTTCGGAGGCGTTTTGTTGCTGATTCCTTAATTACCAATAAAATCAGTCAGTAAGATGATTGATAGTCTGACCCACTGTTTATCAATCAGGAACGACATGATGAAAATTGACCTTTCCACTTCGGAAAAAGAACAACTCCAGCTCGCGGTTTGCCAGCGTCTGATCAACGAGCGCAGCTATCTGTCTCAGGAGGAGATCCGTCTCGATCTCCGGCGCCACGGTTTTGACAGCATCAGCCAGTCCACTGTATCGCGGCTGCTGAAACTGCTCGGCGTCATAAAAATTAGAAATGCCAAAGGACAAAAAATTTATTCCGTGAATCCTCAGTTGCGCCCGGCCCCCAGCGCCGCGCGATCGATCTCAGAAATGGTGGTCAGCGTCGAGCATAACGACGAATTTATCCTTATCCATACGGCAGCAGGATACGGGCGCGCGGTCGCGCGTATTCTGGACTATCACGCCCTGCCGGAAATTCTCGGCGTGGTGGCGGCCAGCAATATTGTCTGGGTCGCGCCGCGCAACGTGAAGCGTACCGCGCTTATCCACAAGCAAATTAATTATTTACTTATGATGCATTAATATGCAGATATAACCGTTTACCATTGCTAAGGTGTGCATTAATCGCTTGATCCGAACATTGAGCTGCGTATAATGCCCCACAATTTGCCGGGAGGAAGCATGGTCCAGTGTGTACGACATTCTGTCTTACCGCGTCTGAAAAAAGACGCCAGCCAGCCGTTTTTCTTTCCGTTGCTAACCCCATTCTCAAAGCCCCTTTTTAAGGGGCTTTTTTTTTGCCCAGGCGTCAGGAGATAGACATGGCTAATCCGCTTTATCAAAAACATATCATTTCCATAAACGATCTCAGCCGCGAAGACCTTGAACTGGTGCTGGCGACAGCCGCTAAGCTGAAAGCCCACCCGCAGCCGGAGCTGCTCAAGCATAAGGTCATTGCCAGCTGCTTCTTTGAAGCCTCTACCCGCACCCGTCTGTCGTTTGAAACCTCCATGCACCGCCTTGGCGCGAGCGTGGTGGGCTTCTCCGACAGCGCCAACACCTCGCTGGGCAAAAAAGGCGAAACGCTGGCGGACACCATTTCGGTCATCAGCACCTATGTCGATGCCATCGTGATGCGCCACCCGCAGGAAGGGGCCGCTCGTCTGGCGACTGAGTTCTCCGGCAGCATTCCGGTTCTGAACGCCGGGGACGGCGCGAACCAGCACCCCACGCAGACGCTGCTGGATCTGTTCACCATCCAGGAAACCCAGGGGCGTCTGGAAAACCTGAACGTGGCGATGGTCGGCGACCTGAAGTATGGCCGCACCGTTCACTCCCTGACCCAGGCGCTGGCCAAGTTCAACGGCAACCGCTTCTACTTTATCGCCCCGGACGCGCTGGCGATGCCGCAGTACATCCTCGACATGCTGGATGAAAAAGGGATTGCGTGGAGCCTGCACGGCGCCATTGAGGAAGTGATGGAAGAGGTGGACATTCTGTACATGACCCGCGTACAGAAAGAGCGCCTCGACCCGTCGGAATACGCCAACGTCAAAGCCCAGTTCGTCCTGCGCGCGGTTGATCTGGAAGGCGCCCGCGCCAACATGAAGGTGCTGCACCCGCTGCCGCGCATTGATGAGATCACGACCGATGTCGATAAAACGCCGCACGCCTGGTACTTCCAGCAGGCCGGTAACGGCATCTTCGCCCGCCAGGCGTTACTGGCACTGGTTTTGAACAGCGACCTGGCACTGTAAGGGGAAAAGACAATGACACACGATAACAAACTTCAGGTAGAAGCCATCAAACGCGGCACCGTCATCGACCACATTCCGGCGCAGGTCGGCTTTAAGCTGCTGACGCTGTTCAAACTGACCGAAACCGACCAGCGCATCACCATCGGCCTCAACCTGCCGTCCGGCGAGATGGGCCGTAAGGACCTGATTAAAATCGAGAACACCTTCCTGACCGACGAGCAGGTCAACCAGCTGGCGATGTACGCGCCGCAGGCGACAGTCAACCGCATCGACGACTACGAAGTGGTGGGTAAATCGCGTCCGAACCTGCCTGAGCGCATCAACAGCGTGCTGGTGTGCCCGAACAGCAACTGCATCAGTCATGCTGAACCGGTATCCTCCAGTTTTGCAGTGAAAAAACGCGAGAATGACATCGCGCTCAAATGCAAATACTGCGAGAAAGAGTTTTCTCATTATGTGGTGCTGGCCAACTAATTGAGGTTGGTAATGAATTCCCGGCTCCCTATAATGGCCGGGAACATTCTTATTTGCTGAACTTCAGGAGAAAACATGTCAAAAGTACTCGCGACGGAAAATGCACCAGCAGCTATCGGCCCATACGTTCAGGGCGTTGATCTCGGCAGTATGGTCATCACTTCCGGTCAGATCCCGGTAAACCCACAGACCGGCGTCGTGCCGGAAGACGTTGCCGCTCAGGCGCGCCAGTCGCTGGAAAACGTAAAAGCGATCGTGGAATCCGCGGGTCTGAAAGTGGGCGATATCGTGAAAACCACCGTTTTCGTTAAAGATCTGAACGACTTCGCGACCGTTAACGCCACCTACGAAGCGTTCTTCACCGAACACAAGGCCACCTTCCCGGCGCGTTCCTGCGTTGAAGTGGCGCGCCTGCCGAAAGATGTGAAGATTGAGATTGAAGCGATCGCGGTTCGTCGCTGATTTCACGGCCCTCTCCCGAAAAGGGAGAGGGCGATAAAAATCTATTGCCAGCCGTAGCGGCGGCTGTAGAAGCCTTTCACCGTCTGGGTCAGGATCATATAACCCGCCAGAATCAGCACCAGCCACGGGAAGTAGCTCAGCGGCAGTGCCTGCAGCGACAGATAGCTCGCCAGCGGGGAAAATGGCAGCAGCAGACCCACCACCATCACCACCAGCGTCATGGCGAACAGCGGCCAGGCAGCCCGGCTTTGCAGGAACGGGATCCGGCGCGTACGGATCATATGCACGATCAGCGTCTGCGACAGCAGCCCTTCAATAAACCAGCCGGACTGGAACAGCGTCTGCACGTCCGGTGAGTTGGCATGGAACACCCACCACATCAGGCAGAAGGTCAGAATGTCGAAAATCGAGCTGATCGGGCCGAAGAACACCATAAAGCGCCCGAGATCCGCCGGGTTCCAGCGCTGCGGTTTTTGGATCTGTTCGTCATCGACGTTATCGAACGGGATCGCCACCTGGGATACATCGTACAGCAGGTTCTGAATCAACAGGTGCAACGGCAGCATCGGCAGGAACGGCAGAAAGGCGCTCGCCACCAGCACGCTGAAAACGTTACCGAAGTTCGAACTGGCGGTCATTTTGATGTACTTCAGCATGTTGGCGAAGGTACGGCGGCCTTCGATAACCCCCTGCTCCAGCACCATCAGGCTCTTTTCCAGCAGAATGATATCGGCGGCTTCGCGGGCGATATCGACCGCACCGTCCACAGAGATGCCGATGTCGGCGGCACGCAGCGCCGGGGCGTCGTTAATGCCATCGCCCATAAAGCCGACCACGTGGCCTTCGCGTTTGAGCAGGGTGACGATGCGCTCTTTATGCATCGGCGTCAGGCGTGCAAACAGGGTGGTGCTTTTCGCCAGCGTCGCCAGTGCGTCATCGCTCAGCTCGTCGATACTGCTGCCCACCACCACATCGCCGGCGTCGAGCCCCACCTCGTGGCACACTTTCGCCGCCACCAGCTCGCTGTCGCCGGTCAGGATTTTCACGGTGATGCCGCTGGCCTTCAGTGCTTTCAGCGCTGGCGCGGTCGTCTCTTTCGGCGGATCGAGGAACGCGATATACCCTTCGAGGATAAGATCCGACTCATCGGCGCGCTGGTAGTCCCCTTCGCGCCCCGGCAGGTATTTGGTGGCAACCGCCACCACGCGCAGCCCCTGACGGTTCAGGTTATCGGTGACGCGCTTGATGCGGCGCAGCATGGTGTCGTCCAGCGGCACGATATCGCCATTGAAGCGCACCTGCGTCGACACGTTGAGGATCTCCTGCAGCGCGCCCTTGCAGATCAACTGATGCACATCGCCCTGCTCGGCCACCACCACCGACATCCGGCGACGTTCGAAATCAAAGGGGATCTCATCGATTTTCAGCCAGCGCCCGGACAGCGCCCGGGCGGACTCTTCATCGACGCCTTCCAGCACTGCGGTATCCAGCAGGTTTTTCAGCCCGGTCTGATAGTGGCTGTTCAGCCAGGCGCTGTGCAGCACGCGCTCGCTGGTGCGACCGGACACATCGGTGTGGTTTTCCAGCACGATCTTGTCCTGGGTCAGGGTGCCGGTTTTGTCGGTGCAGAGGATATCCATGGCGCCAAAGTTCTGAATAGCGTCGAGGTGTTTGACGATAACCTTTTGTTTTGACAGCTTCACCGCCCCGCGCGCCAGCGTGGAGGTGACGATCATCGGTAGCATTTCCGGGGTCAGCCCCACAGCGACAGAGAGCGCGAACAGCGCCGCCTCCCACCAGTCGCCCTTGGTATAGCCGTTGATGATAAGCACCACCGGCGCCATCACCAGCATAAAGCGGATCAGCAGCATGCTGACGCGGCTGATGCCTTTCTGGAAGGCGTTCGGCTCGCTGTCCTGCTCGCTGACGCGCCCGGCCAGTTGACCAAACCAGGTGTTGCCGCCAATGGCGAAGACAATCGCCTGCGCCGAGCCGCTCACCACGGTGGTGCCCATAAAGCACAGGGTATCGCTTTCCAGCGGGTTGTTCTGCTGCGGGTCGCGGCTGCGGGCCACTTTCTCCACCGGCAGAGATTCGCCGGTCAACGACGCCTGCGCAACGAACAGATCGCGGGCCTGGAAGACGCGCAGATCCGCCGGGATCATATCGCCTGCGGAGAGTTTGACGATATCGCCCTGCACCAGTTGATCGATAGGGATCTCCAGCCAGCGGCTTTCCCCCTGCTCATTGATGACGCGCAGCACCGTCGCGGTGTTGCTGACCATCGCCTTCAGGGCATCCGCCGCCTTCGTGGAGCGCGCTTCCTGAACGAAGTTCAGCAGCGTGGAGATTGCCACCATCAGCGCAATCACCCCCGCGGCGAACAGGTCTTCCGTGGAGTAGGAAATGATCCCCAGCACCGTCAGCAGCAGGTTGAACGGGTTGCGATAGCAGCTCCAGAGGTGGACCCACCACGGCGACGGCTTCTGCGCCGGAATGATGTTTTCGCCGTGACGGGCGCGGTTTTCCTCGACATCTGCCGCGTTCAGCCCTTCAGGATGGCTGTTGAAGGCGCGCCAGATTTCGTTTTCATCCATCGCCGCGACGTCGAGACACTGCTTGCTGAGCGTGTCCGGGACAGGTGTGCTGGCAAGCACTTTTCTGTCCGGCATAGGGTCGCGCTGGACGAGGCGGCGTGGCAAATGGCGGCTCAGCTGGGCAAGCAGCTGCCGGGTCATATTTTTCAGCATAGGACATCCCTCCGTGCTCGCAAAAACGAGCACAGACTTCCCGACAGACGGCTTACGCGCTACCTGTCAGGTCATTATTGTAATTTGTGCAGGGACATCGACGACGTCACTGCCTCACGCAAAACCGGCAAGGCAGTGATAAAGGCTGGCTTACCGGGAAAAAGTTATGCTCCATCGATGATGGGGAGTGGGATCGGGATCCATAAAGCCTCCGGTAAGATAAATAAACGTCGGGCAGTATACGTAGATAACTGCACGGTACTTAAGCGATTATGGCGGTATTATGCGCCCACGCAACTAAACGGCACGTATACAAGATTTTGCCCATTGCGTTTTCGTTGAGTAGCATTAGGCTCGACAATTATTTTATGCAGATGACAGAGACCAGGATGCAAAACCGGCTGACCATTAAAGACATTGCGCGTTTAAGCGGCGTGGGAAAATCCACCGTCTCCCGCGTGCTGAATAACGAAAGCGGCGTCAGCGCCCACACCCGCGAGCGCGTGGAAGCGGTGATGAACCAGCACGGCTTCGCCCCGTCCCGCTCCGCCCGCGCCATGCGCGGCCAGAGCGATAAGGTGGTGGCGATTATCGTCACCCGTCTGGATTCGCTGTCGGAGAATCTCGCGGTGCAGACCATGCTGCCGGTGTTCTACGAGCAGGGCTATGACCCGATCATGATGGAAAGCCAGTTCTCGCCGGAGAAAGTGGCAGAGCATCTCGGTATGCTGCGCCGTCGCAACGTGGACGGTGTGGTGCTGTTCGGTTTTACCGGCATCACCGAAACGCTGCTGGCGTCGTGGCAGTCCACGCTGGTCATGTTGGCGCGCGACGCCGCCGGTTTCGCCTCGGTCTGTTATGACGATGAAGGGGCCATCCATATGCTGATGCAGCGCCTTTACGACCAGGGGCACCGGCATATCAGCTTCCTCGGCGTACCGCACAGCGACATCACCACCGGCAAGCGCCGACACGAAGCCTACCTGGCGTTTTGCAAAAAACACTCGCTGACCCCCGTCGCCGCGCTACCAGGCCTGGCGATGAAGCAGGGCTATGACGCCGTGGCCACTGTGACCGGCCCGGAGACGACCGCGCTGGTGTGCGCCACCGACACCCTCGCCCTCGGCGCCAGCAAATATTTGCAGGAGCAGCGGCTCGATGCCGTACAACTGGCGAGCGTCGGCAGCACCCCGCTGATGACGTTTCTGCACCCGGAAATCATCACCGTCGACCCCGGCTACGGCGAGGCAGGACACCAGGCCGCCCTGCAACTGATCGCCCAGATCAATGGTCGATCCGAGCTACAACAGATAGTGATCCCCGCGACCCTCGCCTGAGGCGGGGTTCCAGAACCCTCGTTTTCCAATTCTGGAACCTGCCTCGAAAAAATAAGCAGCGACCTGTGAAAAGTGACGAAGCTCCTTTTACCCCACTCTCACTCATCATAAATTATGCCCGTTGCAGGTCACCTGTAACCGGGCGTAGGAACCCGTATAAATGCACAAAGCGACAATTTTTATGTCGGGGCAGCACCAGTGTTTTTGAACAACATTACCCGCGCTCAGGGCCACGTGTCCGGGGAGTGCACCGGGCAGATCGCAACCGCCTGGAGTTATGTTGTCGCCAGCCTGGACATTCAGGCTATTCTGTCCAGTTCTACTGGCAACCCCGCTTGGATGCACCAGATCCCCCATGACTGAGCCGCACAAGCAGCCTTTTTGTTACACAAAATCAGAAATTTACCTCAATAAATCTTTCCTCATTCTAATTACAGAGGTGTACGATTAGCAGCCAATACCTATGTAAACTAAAGGGTTTCTATGGCTCTACAAGGAAAGTTGATATTGAACGGGGCAGATTATGCACCTTTCAACCTGTACGGCGTGGGTGTGTTCATGGCTCACTCTGGAAAAGGTATATACCGCAATAAAGGAGGCTGTGGAGCAGTGCCCAACGATGGCCCGTTGCCTCCTGGCAAATACTGGATAGTTGAACGTGGATCCGGTGGTTTGGGATCGTGGGCGAAGGCTAAAGCGCAAGACTTGTTTAATAAGGTTTACTATGGCACCGAGTTTGGGCGTGATGAGTGGTTTGCCTTGTATAAAGATGATTGGGGCATTGATGACGGTACTTGGATAAACAATGTTCACCGAGGATTATTCCGGCTTCACCCTGGCACTGTCTCAGAAGGTTGCATAACGATTGCTCATAACTCAGATTACGCAAAAATACGAAATGCATTAATGAACACCGTGCCTATTCAGGTTCCTTGTATGCGTTCTCTTATGGCTCGTGGTTGGGTTGAGGTGGTAGCCAATGACTCGAACACTTGCCCGTAAAATTGCCAAAGTAGCGTTTTACATTCTTTTGTCTTTGGTTGTTGGTCGCACACTCGGAAATCCTGAAACATGGATGAACCATGAACTAGCCAGCCGGATTGGTCATATGCTTTATGGCCCTGGTGAGGTTGGAGCCGACAACTTTTATGACCTTTATTTTTACATATCTGTAATCGTTGTTTTTTCAATAACAACAGTAATTTACCTCATAACTATGAAGTTAATACGAAAAATAAGGAGCAAATGAAATGCCAATCCCTCCGTACATGTGGCTAAAAGATGATGGCGGTGCAGATATTAAAGGGTCTGTAGACGTTCAGGATCGTGACGCCTACCGCAATCGCAATGTTGTTGAGCGGTGCTTCTGTCATCTGAAATAATACCGCTGCATTGCCACACGCTACGACAAAACGGCGAGGAATTATCTGGCAATGGTGAAACTGGGCTGCATCCGGCTCTTTTATCAACGGTTATGCAATTAAGGGACACAGTCTAATTCAATGGAACCTAAACGCAACGGTATTAAACAACTTCCAACAATCGGAGAGCTGTTTTCATCCTCAAGCCATAGGTGCGCTGGAGTAGACATATAATTTCCTTATATAATTTACAGAGTTAATCTGCGGGTATTTACCATTTCACGTAGCGACCAAAAATAACCATAATGAATATGAAGAAAACACCTATTGGCCATACGGGGCTAC